>NZ_JASCPK010000017.1:0-66010 GCF_029959385.1 Pseudomonas sp. PS01303 | reverse complement strand
GGATTTATCCCCGATGGGTTGCGAAGCGACCCCGCTCTTATCCAGAAGAAGCAGGGACTGCTGCGCAGTCCATCGGGGATAAATCCCCTCGCCACAAAAACCTCCTCCCCACCAAAAACTTCTTCAACACTGGTGCAGCTCCGGAGATTGCCATGTCCTTCCTCCTCACCCATCTGCTGTCCCTGAGCGCCGCCCTGCTGCTGCTCGACGCGGTGCTCTGGCACTTCACGCCTTTCACCCATCGTGCGCCAAGAGTGGCTGTGCGGCTGGCGTTGTTTTTGGCCTTCACCGCGCTGGTGATCAACGCCGGTGTCAGCCCGCTGCAAGCACCGCTGTTCGCCGATGACCGCGTCGCGCAATTGGGTGCAACGGCGTTGGGGATTCTCTGGTGGTTGTACGCCGCACGGGTTTTGACCGAAGTGATCGGCCTGGCGCTGATGCGCCACATCGGCCACAGCGGTCGTTTGCTGCAAGACGTGATCGGTGCGCTGGTGTTTCTGGTGGCCATCGTTGCCGCCGCCGGTTACGTGCTGGAACTGCCGGTCAAAGGTTTGCTGGCGACCTCCGGCGTCGTCGCTATCGTCGTCGGTCTGGCGCTGCAAAGTACCTTGGCCGATGTGTTTTCCGGGATCGTCCTCAACACCACCAAGCCTTATCAGGTCGATGATCTGGTGATGATCGATGGCGTCGAAGGCAAGGTCTTCGACATCGACTGGCGTGCCACGCATCTGCTGACCAGCGCCGGCACCATGGCCGTAGTGCCCAACTCGGTGGCGGCGAAGGCGAAGATCGTCAACCTCAGCCGCCCGAACAACATGCACGGCGTGTCGATCAGCATTCAGGTGCCCAATCACATTCGTCCGCGCCGAGTGCTCGATGCACTGAATCGTACGCTGCAAGGCAGCAGCTCGCTGTTGCTGAGTCCGGCGCCAAAAGCCGTGCTGAAAGAGGCCGGCGAAACCATGTCGGAATACGTCGCCAGCGGTTTCATCGCTGAGTTGGGCAAGAAAGGCGAAGTGCGCAATCAACTGTTCGACCTCGCCCACCGGCATCTCGAAGCAGCAGGGGTTTCTCGGCATCCGGACGGCGTGATCGAACCGTCGAGCCGCGCACGTGCGTTGCTTGATGAAGTGAAAATCTTCCGCTCGCTGAGCAGCGATGAGCGTGATCGTCTGGCGGAATCGATGGTCGCTCAGCAGTACACAGCAGGCCAGGTGGTGCTGGGGCTGGATGAAGTGCCGGACAGTTTGTTCGTGATTGCCACGGGGGTGGTCAGTGCGACGGTGCCGGATGGTAATGAGCAGACTGAAGCCGGGCGCATGGGCCCGAGTGAGGTCATGGGTGAGCAGAGTATTCTGGCCGATACGCCGTCGCAGGCTACGTTTACCGCGTTGACGTCGAGCATCATTTATCGTCTCGACAAGAACCTCACTCGTCAGTGCATGGAACAGCGGACGGAGGTGGGTCGGGCGTTGAATAAATTGCAGGCGGTACGTCAACAGAACAGTCGCCTCGCGTTGATGGCTAAACCGGTGGCGGTGAGGAAAGGTGGTTTTTTGGGGTGGCTTCAAAAGCGTTGAAAGCAAAAGATCGCAGCCTGCGGCAGCTCCTACATTGGAATGCGATCCCCCTGTAGGAGCTGCCGCAGGCTGCGATCTTTTGATCTTACTTGGCGGTGAACTTGGTATAGCTGTTAATCAAGTTGCGATAGTTCGGCAAACGCTCCGACAGCAAATGCGCCAGACCTTCCATATCGTTGCGCCAATCCCCCTGCAGCTCGCACGCCACCGAGAACCAGTTCAGCAGGTGGGCACCCGCCGCCGACATCCGCGCCCACGCCGCCTGCTGCACGGTGGTGTTGAATGTGCCCGATGAGTCAGTCACGACAAACACTTCGTACCCTTCAGCAATCGCCGACAAAGTAGGGAACGCCACGCAAACATCAGTCACCACACCAGCGATGATCAGTTGTTTACGACCGGTCGCCTTGATCGCTTTGACGAAGTCTTCGTTGTCCCACGCATTGATCTGCCCCGGACGCTGAATGAACGGCGCATCCGGAAACTGCTCGCGCAGTTCAGGCACGATCGGGCCGTTCGGGCCGGCGTCGAAACTGGTGGTGAGGATGGTCGGCAGTTTGAAGAACTTGGCGATGTCGCCCAGCGCCAGCACGTTGTTCTTGAATTCGTTCGGGGTGAAATCCTGTACCAGCGAGATCAGGCCGGTCTGGTGATCGACCAACAATACAACCGCATCATCTTTGTTCAGACGTGTATAAGGAACGCTCATGGGAAAACTCCTGAGGGACGGATGGATGAAGCGTGAAGCGCCGACCGGTCGGCCGGCGCTTTGGGGGAGAATCAGAAAGCGAAGCAGGAGCAGCCGAACGCGCCCCAGAACCCGGCGAAGTCGCTGACCGGTGCGTTCGACATCCGCGCCTTTTCATGGCTGTGGGTGTGCACCGCGCAAGGGCCGCTGCACTGGTGAACCTGCGCCTGCAACGGCGAGTTCGGCCGCCAGTGGCCTGGGACTTTGACCACCGGCGACCAGTCCGGCAGCACCGGAATCGAGCGCGGCCCGAGGTCTTCAAAGTCACCAGCGGCGTAAACAATCTTGCCGCCGACCACGGTCAGTACCGACTCGATCCACTTGATCGCTTCTTCCTCGACATGGAAAAAGTCCGCACTCAACGCCGCCAGATCCGCCAGTTGCCCGACCTTGATCTGGCCTTTCTTGCCCTGCTCCGAGGAGAACCAGGCGCTGCCGTGGGTGAACAGTTCCAGCGCGGTGGTGCGCGGCAGACCTTCTTCGTACAGCGCCAGCCCGCCGACGGTGCGGCCGCTGACCATCCAGTACAGCGACGTCCACGGGTTGTAGCTGGAAACCCGCGTCGCATCGGTACCCGCGCCGACCGGGACACCTTCGGCAAGCATGCGTTTGATCGGTGGGGTCGCTTCGGCGGCTTGCTTGCCATAGCGGTCGACAAAATATTCACCCTGGAACGCCATGCGATCCTGAATCGCAATGCCGCCGCCCAGCGCTTTCACCCGCTCGATGTTCTGCGGGGTGATGGTTTCGGCGTGGTCGAAGAACCATGGCAAACCGTTGAAAGGAATGTCGCGATTGACCTTCTCGAACACGTCGAGCATGCGGCTGATCGATTCGTTGTACGTCGCGTGCAAACGGAACGGCCAGCGCTGTTCAACCAGGTGGCGCACCACCGGTTCCAACTCTTCTTCCATGGTCTGCGGCAGATCCGGGCGCGGTTCGAGGAAGTCTTCAAAGTCCGCTGCGGAGAACACCAGCATCTCGCCGGCGCCGTTGTGGCGCAGGTAGTCGTCGCCCTGATGCAACTTGACGCTGCCAGTCCAGTTCTGGAAATCGCTCAGTTCTTCTTTCGGTTTCTGGGTGAACAGGTTGTAGGCGATGCGCACGGTCAACTGGTCGTCTTTGGCCAGTTGCTCGATGACTTGATAATCGTCCGGGTAGTTCTGGAAACCACCGCCAGCATCGATCGCGCTGGTCAGGCCGAGGCGATTGAGTTCGCGCATGAACTGGCGGGTCGAGTTGACCTGATACTCCAGCGGCAGCTTCGGCCCTTTGGCCAGCGTCGAATAGAGAATCATCGCGTTCGGCCGCGCGACCAGCATGCCGGTCGGGTTGCCATTGCTGTCGCGAACGATCTCGCCACCCGGTGGGTTCGGCGTATCGCGGGTGTAACCGGCGACACGCAGCGCGGCGCGGTTGAGCAGCGCGCGGTCATACAAATGCAGGATGAACACCGGGGTGTCCGGCGCGGCCTGGTTGATTTCTTCGAGGGTCGGCATGCGTTTTTCGGCGAACTGGAATTCGTTCCAGCCACCGACCACGCGCACCCATTGCGGAGTCGGCGTACGGTCAGCCTGATCCTTGAGCATGCGCAGCGCATCGGCCAGCGACGGCACGCCTTCCCAGCGCAATTCTAGGTTGTAGTTCAAACCGCCACGGATCAGGTGCAAGTGCGAGTCGTTGAGTCCGGGGATCACGCAGCGGCCGTGCATATCGACCACTTGCGTGTTCGGCCCGCGCAGGGCCATGGCCTGGTTGTCGTTGCCGACGACCACGAAACGGCCATCGGTAATCGCCACGGCACTGGCCAGAGGTTTGGTGCGGTCTACGGTATGAAATTGGCCATTGAACAGAATCAGATCGGCGCTCATCGCAGTTCCTCAAGCAAAGTAAAAAGAAGCAAACCCCGCGCGCTCAGCGTGGCGAGGTTTCTTGGGAATCGAGGTGTTCATGGGCCTGACTGGCTTCGAGCCACGGCGCGAACAAGCGCGTGACGCGCGGCATGAACACGTACACCACCGACACGACGATGGTCAGAGTGATCAGAAACGTGGCGACCACGTAGTTGGAAAGCAGCGGATGCAATCTGAGCAGCGGCCCCCAGATCAGCGGCACCAGCAAGGTGTGCGGCAGAATCACCAGCAGCGTGATCACTGCTTGTTTCCAGCGCGGCGGTGGCGAAGCGGCTTCGGCCAGCGGCGAGAACCAGAACTCGTTGACCGGCGCGACTTCGGTCTGGTCGCCATCGGCAAGCATCGGCGCAGCTTCATCGACCAGCGCCTGACGCTGCGGCGATTCCAGCCACGATTGCATGGCGTCGGTGGAGCAAAAGCGCAGCACGCAGGTGTAGAAGTCGAGACCGGCACGTTTACCGCGCACCACATCAACCCCCAAGTGCCCTTCCCGCTGCCCCGCGACCCGCACGATATTGCGCAGCCAGGCTTCATACGCCGCCTCAAACCCGGCCTTGACCCGGTGCTTGACGATCAGCGTCACGGTCTCATCAGACCCCGGTGCTTTTGGACTCAGGACTTCAGGCATAACGCAGCACTCCGGGCAAACGGACATTGAGCGCCAGCCGTCCCGGCCCGGCGATAAATACAGTGGCAAACAGGATTAACAGCAACCAGCCGAACTGCCCCTCGGCCACACTCCATTGCGGATGCACGACCAACAACGCCACCAGCAGAACAAAGAGAATAGGCACGCAGGCCAATCGCGCCAGTACCCCGGCGACGATCAGTAGCGGACAGACGACTTCGGCAAAGATCGCCAGCATCAGGGTGAGGTGCGAACCGAGGTGGAACGGATCTTCGATCAGCTGTAGTTGCGCGCTGAAATCCAGCAGCTTGGGCAAGCCGTGTACCCACAGCAAAAACAACCCGCCGCTGACCCGCAGAAACAGCAAACCGGCGTCGCGTGCCCGTTCATCGCGTTGCAAAGCGTTCATGACCCCATCCTGGAAACTTCATCGACCTGAATAATGCCGATGCCGGGAAGGGAAAAATTGAACGGGTGTGCTCAGTTCGCCAGCGTGCCGGGATATTCAGCACACCGCAAAACCCTGTGGGAGATTGCTCGCGAAGGCGTCGGGCCAGTCGATTGATCGTTCCCACGCTCTGCGTGGGAATGCAGCCCGGGACGCTCCGCGTCCCTTCCCGGGCCGAACGCGGAGCGTCCGTTGAGGCATTCCCACGCAGAGCGTGGGAACGATCGTGTTCAGGCAGGTGGATTGAGGTTATCCAGCACCCGATTCACCGCGAGCTCGCCGAGCATGATCAACTGCGCAATTCCCAACAACGCCCGGCGCTGCGCTGCGGGCAAGAGGTGGGCGACGTCTTGGGCAATGGTTTTGGCTGAGGCGAGGGTTTCGCTGGCGTCGGTCAGTAGATCTTCGTTTTTGGTGTCGGCGGTGACGGCGTACATCCCACGGGTTTTACGTGGAGGCGGCGTAGAGCCGGGTGGGCAAAGGTAATGGTCGAGGGCGCGGTCGGCGGCTTGGTGGAGTTTTCTGGAATCGATGGATGCGTAGGGGGATGTGGGGTCGATGTCTGGTGGGTTTGGTGTGATTTTGAACATGGATGTTGCTCCTAGAGTCAATGGAGCTGCCACGATTCGCTGCGAGACGAATTAAGGTGGCAGCTATACGCGGGTCGCAGACCGGGACTCTAGAACCGGCAGACCCGAAGGTCTCCCACGTACAGCCGCCATGACAAAAACGAACAGATGAGTGTTCGACGATGGAAGATGTTGTGCGTCTAGAGATATGCGGGCTGCGAGACCCGATCACTGGTGTCAGTGACCGACCCACAATAGAACCCGGCTCCAGAGCGCACAAGCCGGCGGATTCTGTCTCAGCTGTAGGCAAAGGCGCAAGGTTGTGTAGCCTGAAAGAGTGTCTGCTGGTGTTGCTTAAACAGCGGTGTTTAAAACACCAAAAACTCAAGCATCACACAGCACCAATGTGGGAGCGGGCTTGCTCGCGAAGGCGTCGGGGCAGTCGATAAATGCTTTGACTGACACACCGCTTTCGCGAGCAGGCTCGCTCCCACAGGGGTCTTTTATTGTCTGTGAGATCGGCGCTGGGTTTAAATCGCAGGGATATCCAGCGGCGCCGCCATGAACTGACTGATCCGCGACCGCAACCACTTCTCCGCCGGATCGTTGTCATGCACCCCGCTCCACGCCATCGACAACTGCGCCGCATCAATCGGAAACGGCGGGTCTTCGGCACGCAACGCACAGCCTTCAACCAATGCACACGCCGCATAATCGGGCACGGTGGCGATCATTTCAGTACCCGCCAGCAACGCGCGCAACCCACTGAACTGTGGCACGCCGAGCACGACGCGGCGGCTGCGGCCGAGTTTGGCCAAGTCGAGGTCAATGTTGCCGCTCAAGTCGCCGGAGAACGAGACCATCGCGTGCGGGCGTGCGCAGTATTCGTCGAGCGTCAGCGGGCCTGGGCGATCGTCGCCGCGCAGGACTTTGCAGGGGATGTCGCGGAGTTTTTTGCGTTTGGCGTTGGCCGGCAGGTCGGTGGTGTAACTGACACCGACGGAGATTTCGCCGGACGCCAGCAGCGCCGGCATCAGCAGGTAGTTAGCGCGGCGCACCACGACGACGATGCCCGGAGCCTCTTCCTGAAGCTGACGCAACAACGGCGGGAACAGGCCAAATTCCGCGTCGTCCGACAAGCCGATCCGGAACACATCGCAGCTGCTTGCTGGCTCGAATTCCTTGGCGCGGCTGACGGCGCCGGAGATCACGTCCATGGCCGGTTGCAGTTCTTTAAGAATGTCGAGCGCGCGCGCCGTCGGCTCCATGGCGCGACCGTTGCGCAGCAGCAACGGATCATCGAACAGATCGCGCAAACGGCCTAACGCGGCGCTGACGGCGGGTTGGCCCATGAACAGTTTTTCGGCCACGCGGGTCAGGTTCTTTTCGAACATCAGTGCTTCGAATATCACCAGCAAGTTCATGTCGACGCGGCGCAGATCGTTACGGTTCATGGGCTCGATTTCCTTGTATGGCCAGCCAGACGCAAGTGCTACGCACTTTACTCGATCAACAGCCCATCCAGCGCGGGTCTGTTAAGCGAATTAACAACGATTAACTCGTCAGCCGTCAGCCCGCGCACAACAATCGATGGCCTGCGCAGCGTTGTTTTTTGACCTGAGGGAAAGCGCCGAGTGTGCGTTCCCCACCGACACGGATCCTGGCCATGGCTTATTCTCTGCAAACCGTCGCCCTCGCCCCTGCCTGCGAACCCGTCGTGCCACGCACCGGTGGCCTCAGCCCGCAACGGGTGCGGCGGGTCAAGCAACTGATCCTCGACCGTCTCGGCGAAAGTCTGGAAGTCACCGAACTGGCGCAGGCTTGCTCGCTGTCGCGCAGTCATTTTTCGCGAGCCTTCAAGTGCAGCACCGGCGTGTCGCCACAAGACTGGATACGCAGCCAACGCCTCGCCCGCGCCAAACTGTTGATCCAGCACACCGACCTGAGCCTGACGCAAATCAGCCTGGAATGCGGTTTCTGCGATCAAGCGCACTTCTGCCATATTTTTACTCGCAGCGAAGGGATCAATCCGTTCGCCTGGCGCTGCCAGGTCATGCGTGAACCGAGAAGTCCTCGCCCACTGTCATGAAGTTTTGAACCCACCACTCACACCAGCCGTTGCACCGATGCTCAAACCTGAGGATTATGCCCGGACACCGCGAAACAGACGCCCTGCGCGCTCGCCCAGTGCTGTTTCGTCCTGTCCGCTGCAGCACCGCAGGAGTGAGTGGTTGAGTCTTCCGTCAAATCAGGCCATCGGTTTCGGCCCTTATCGGATTTACCCGGCACAACGGCTGGTGCTTGAGGGTGAGCAACCGTTGCGTCTGGGTCGCCGGGCCATGGACATTCTCCTGATTTTGCTGGCGCACGCCGGCGAAGTGGTGAGCAAGCAGGCGTTGATGGCCGGAGTGTGGCCGGACAGCGTTGTCGAAGACATCAATTTGCGCGTGCACATGGCCGCCTTGCGCAAAGCACTCGGCGATGGTCAGGCCGGTCAGCGCTACATCGTCACCGTGGCGCAGCGGGGTTACAGCTTTGTCGCACCGATTCTGCAACAGAACATCGATCAACAACCCGCTGGCACGCACGTTGGGCGACATAACCTGCCGCTGCGGCGTACACGGATGATCGGCCGCCAAATGCTGGTCGACAGCCTGATGACGCAATTGCCGCGTCAGCGCTGCATCACCTTGGTCGGCCCCGGCGGAATCGGCAAAACCACGGTTGCCCTGCGCGTTGCCGAGCAATTGATCGGGCATTATCGAGACGGCATTCGCTTGCTCGATCTGGCACCGCTGTCCGACCCGCGAATGATCTACTCGCACCTGGCTGCCCTTCTCGACACGTTGCTCAACGATCACGATCCGCAGACCAGTCTGATCAACGCCCTGCGCGATCGGCAAATGCTGCTGGTGATCGACAATTGCGAGCACTTGATCGACGCCGTCGCCCTGCTCAGCGAGAGCATTTTGCGCGGCGCGCCGCAGGTGCACATTCTGGCGACCAGTCGCGAAAGCCTGCGCGCCGAGGGCGAGTATGTGCAGCGGCTGGAATCCCTCGACTGCCCGCCGGACATCGTCCTCAACCGCGCGCAGGCATTGAGTTTTGCAGCCCTGCAACTGTTCGTCGAACGGGCCATGGCCGCTTGCGAAAACTTTGAAATCAGCGACGCCGAACTGCCGCTGGCGATTGAAATCTGCCGACGCCTCGACGGTATTCCGCTGGCGCTGGAGTTGGCGGCCGCGCAGATCGGCGAATTGGGATTGAGCGGTTTGTCGAAGCAGTTGCAGGGGCGTTTGCCGCCCGTGGCGCCGGACAATCAGGATCGTCACATCACACTGCGGGCCACGCTGGACTGGAGTTTCAATTTGCTCACCGCTTGTGAGCAAACCTGCTTGCGCCGGCTGGGGGTGTTTCGCGGCGGCTTCACGCTAGAGTCCGCTGCGGCAGTCATTGGTGGCCAGCACCTCACGCCCGGTGAAGTGTTTGGCTCGATCACGCAATTGGTCGCCAAATCACTGCTGAACGTTGAAGTCGGCGATGAAGAGGTGTTCTACCGCTTGCTCGACACCACCCGCCGTTATGCCCTGGAAAAACTCTATATGTCGGGCGAGCTTGGACAGACCCGCAAGCGCCACGCGGAGCGCTGTCTGGCGCTGATGCATCAGGCGCAGAGCGCTTGGGAACACACGCCGACCACGCTGTGGATCGAGCGCTATGCCCGAGGTCTGGAAGATTTGCGCGCGGCGCTGGACTGGAGCCTGAACGGTGACGGCCCGGATGAGCTGGCGATTCGATTGGCCGCCGCTTCCGCGCCGTTATGGCAGGAACTGTCGCTGCTCAAGGAATACGGCGGTTACGTGCGTCAGGCGCTGTCCCTGCTCGAGGATGCCGAGACGCCTTGTCCGCGTCTGCAAATTGCCTTGAATCTCGCACTCGGCAGCGCCTGTTATCACACTTGGGGCGGCACCCCGGAAACCATTGAGGCTTTCGCCAGTGCCACTGCGCTGGCCCATCAGCATGGCGATGTCGCCGGGCAACTGCGGGCGGTGTCGGGGCACATGGCGGTCAACCTGAGTTGCGGAAACTATCAAATGGCCCTTGAGCAGAGCGAACAATTCGATCGCCTCGGCCTGCACGGCGATCCGCTTTTGACATTAAGTACTCACCGTTTGCGCGTGCTGGCGCTGCACTACGCCGGCGACCAGACGCAGGCGCGCATCCACGCCGAACAAGTGATTCAGCGCATGGCGCAGAGCGGTCACCTCAATCGCTTCACCCACGGCTTCGGCGTGCAATACGACCAGAGCGTCGCTTCGCTGACCGTACTCGCCCGCGTGTTGTGGTTGCAGGGTTTTCCCGAACAGGCGTGGAATACGGCGCGGCAGGCGCTGGACATCGCGGTGCAGATCAATCATGGCACCTCGATTTGCTACACCCTGGCGCTGGCCACTTGTCTGATCGCGCATTACAACGGTGATGAGCAGAACGCGCGGGCCTTGCTGCGTCTTTTGCTGGAGCAGTCGCAGAAGCATTCGGTGCTGCTGTTTCATACGTGGGGGCGGCATTACGCGCAGGTGATTGATGCTGAGACGGCGACGGTTGTGCGGGCGGAGGGTGGCGGGTTGATCCGGGAAATCATGGTGACGCTGGACAGTGGTTTTGTGGATGACGCGTTACTGGAGCGGGCGCGCAGTGGTGCGGCGGGTTGGAGCACGGCGGAGATATTGCGGGCTCGGGCGGAGCAGCTTTTGGCTGAAGATTTGGGCTGTGAGGAAGGAAGCCTTCGCGAGCAGGCTCGCTCCCACAGAGATTTATGCCCGACGCAATGCCAATGTGGGAGCGAGCCTGCTCGCGAAGGCGCCAGATCAAACATCACAAAAACCCAAGAAGCAGAACATCTCTTGCTCCAGGCCCTGTCCATCGCCCAATCCCAAGGCGCACTAGCCTGGGAGCTACGCAGCGCCACGTCACTGGGACAGCTCTGGCAGCAACAATCCCGTTACCAAGAAGCCCTTGATCTGCTGACCCCGATCCATCAGCGCTTTACCGAAGGCTACGCCACCCCGGACTTGCGCAAAGTGCGCCAGCTACTCGACAAGTTGCGCAGTCAAACGCAAGCCTGAAACCCGGGATGACCGCCGCAGAAAATGTAGATGGCGATGTTCAAAATCACCGCTGATGAGTTTTGCCCGCGCGTACAACCGAGTGGTGTTGAGCATTCGATAGTGCAACGCCCCCTCCCCGCGCTTTACCGTTAGTAATGACTTCTGCACCAGTTGATCAATGATCAACTGCCCGTGTGCCTCGGCGAGCACCGCCAGCGCCGCCTCAAGCGTAAAAGCCACTTTGAACACCGACAAACGTTGCAGCACCCGCTGCTGTTGTTCGCTCAAGCGCTGATAGCTCCAGTCCAGCGCGGCTTGCAGGGTCTGATGCCTTGGCTCAGCAGTGCGTCGCCCCTGAAGTTGCAGACAATTACTCAATTGCGCCTGCAACCCCACCAGCGCCAGCGCATCAATTTGCGCTGCCGCCAGTTCTATCGCCAACGGCAAACCGTCGAGGCGCCGACAGATTTCGCGCACGACTTCCAGATCCTGCAGCCGCAGGCAAAACCCCTGCTGACGTGCGCGGGCGCGGCTGACAAACAGCTGCACCGCCGAATAACCCATGGTTTCTTCGACACTGCCCAGCGCGCTCGACGGGGGAAGGCTCAGCGGTGGCAGGTGCTGCACGGTTTCCAGATCGGCTTGCAGCGCTTCGCGGCTGGTCACGAGGATCGACAAGCGCGGTGCCGCATTCAACAGCTTCTCCACCAGAAACCTGCAGGCGTCGCGCAGATGCTCGCAGTTGTCGAGCAGCAACAGCGTATGACGACTGGCCAACGTGGCGAGATCGGTATTTAGCGTTTGCAAAACGTGATCAAACAGCGCCGTGCCATCGTCGACAGGCGCCAGATCCACCCGCCACACGCCATCGCGAAAGTGCTGCAACAACAACTCGGCCGCGCGCAACGCCACCGTGGACTTCCCGACCCCGGCCGGGCCCGTCACGCTCATCAACCGGCACAACGGCAGTTGGCGCACCATCGAACCGACTAACGAATCGCGGCCGGTCACCGGCGTCAGTCGTGCCGGCAGATTGTGCTGGGGCGCTTGCAGGGTTTCGAACACCACTTGCGCGGTATTGTCGCCCCGCACCGGGGCCACGAAGCTGTAACCGCATTGCGGCACATTGACGATGTAGCGCTGGCCATTTTCACCGTCACCCAGCGCTCGGCGCAGCGCGGCAATGTGCACGCGCAAATTGATCTCTTCGACCACCGACGTCGGCCAGACCAGCGCAATCAAGTGCTCCTTCTTGACCACTCGACCGGCGCGCTCGACCAGCACTTGCAGAATGTCCAGCGCGCGCCCGCCCATGCGCAATTGCCGATCCCCTTCCAGGATCAGCCGCTGGCGCAAGTGGAACGCGTAAGGGCCAAAATGCAGCACTGACGCCGAGGTCAAATCGATGGGGCTGTTCATGCCATCATCTTGGCAGCCTCAAGTGACGGTACAACTGCCACGCGGGGCGCAACACGGACTTCCGGGTGCGTGAAACGGACAGAACCGCTCTAGCTGAACTGTTCGCGGTACTGCGCGGGGGTCAGACCGAGCTTTTCTGCAAACAGAAAACGCATATGGCGGACGCTGCCGAAACCACTTTTGTAAGCCACGGTTTTCAGCGGCAAGTCGCTGGTTTCAAGCAAATTACGGGCGCAATCGATGCGCGCACTTTGCAGAAACTCCATCGGCGTCATGTCGACGTCACGGCTGAACAGGCGCGCGAAATGCCGCGCACTCATGTTCGCCAGTCCTGCCATGCGCTCGATGGTGAACGCCTCGTCGAGGTGTTCGAGGACGTAATTCTGCACGCGGGTAATCGGCGTTTCCTGCGGCGCAACCGCAGCCATCAATGGGCTGAACTGCGCCTGACCGCCCTGACGTTTCATGACCACCAGCAACACTTTGGCGACATTCTGCGCGAGCGTCTTGCCGTGGTCTTGAGCGACTACAGCCAACGCCAGATCGATGCCCGCGGTGACCCCACCCGAAGTGATCAGGTTGCGATCCTCGACGAAAATCTGATCGGTCGCGACATCTGCCTTGGGAAATCCCTTGATCAGACGTTCGGTGTAATTCCAGTGGGTGGTCACGCGATAGCCGTCGAGCAACCCGGCGTGTCCCAGCACAAATGCGCCGGTACAGATTGACCCGTAGCGCTCGGCCCGACTGACCGCGCCCTTCAACCAATTGAGCAACGGCGGAGATTTGTCGTTGTAGGCACCGGGGCCGCCCGGCACCAACAGCAAGTCGTAGTACTCGTCTGTCTGCTCAATATGGCGGTCGGCATGTACCAACACGCCATTTGAAGCACGCAGGGGGCCCGGCTCGGTACCCAGAGTGGTCAATTGGTAATGTGCTTCAGCCTTCAAAAAGCGGTTGGCGACCGAAAACACTTCCAGTGGCCCGGCCATGTCCAGCAGAAGAAAGTCGGGGAACAGCACCATTGCCACGGTTTTCATGGAAGATTTCACTGAGTTCAAAGAAAGAAAGACGCACCGGATACGCGAGGCATTATGGCCAACTGCAGCGCAGACGTCGGAAAAAATGCATGAACCACCGCGCAAAACTGTCAACCTGATCAGGACAGTCTTTCAATTTTCATCTACTTATTGCACTCGGCAATTACCAGTAACCTTCTTCTCACTCGGACGAATTAACGTCCCGTAAGGAGATTTCATCATGCTGACTCTTCGCAAAGCCTCCGATCGTGGCCTCGCCAATCATGGCTGGTTGAAGTCGTTCCACACCTTTTCCTTCGCCAGCTACCGCGACCCGCGTGAACAGGGTTTCTCTGACCTGCTGGTGATCAACGATGACCGCGTTGCTGCCGGTAAGGGTTTCGGCCAACACCCGCACCGAGACATGGAGATCTTTTCCTACGTGCTGGAAGGCGCGCTGGAACACAAAGACACCTTGGGCACCGGTTCGGTCATCCGCCCCGGTGATGTGCAACTGATGAGCGCCGGCAGCGGCGTGGCGCACAGCGAGTTCAACCACTCGGCGACCAAGCCTGTGCACTTCCTGCAAATCTGGATAGTGCCGGAAGTCAGTGGCGCCAAACCGCGTTATCAGCAGGAGCACTTCAGCGCCGAGAAAAAACGCGGTCGCCTGCAATTGATCATCTCGCCGGACGGCAAAGATGGATCGCTGAAAGTACGCCAGGATGCGCGAGTGTATGCCGGCCTCTTCGATGGCAAGGAAAGCGCCACACTGAAACTGGCCGCTGACCGTTATGCTTACGTGCATGTGGCACGGGGCAGCGTTGAACTCAATGGCGTGCAATTGCAGGAAGGCGATGGTGTGCGGGTTCGTGACGAACAGGCACTGACCTTGAGCAATGGCGTAGACGCCGAGGTGCTGGTGTTTGACTTGCGGCCGCAGGAATTGCCGCAGATGCCATAAGCAGTATTTCAACGCCAACAGAAACGGCCTTCTTTTGAAGGCCGTTTTTTATTGTGGCGGTACCGGTATTTGCAACGAGGCCGGCTTTTGCACGCTGATGTCTTTGCCCAGTTGGATCGCTGCGAGCGTAGTCTGCAGGGTAGTCAGCACGGCGGCTTGATTGGCGAAGTGCGCGGCCACGACGATGGTGATCACTCCGAAAAAATGTACGGCAGTCGCTGCCCAGTAATTAGCCTTCACAGTCGATGCCTGTTTGATGGCTTCTTTTGACTCTTCGGCGATTTTTTGCACTCCGGCCCACATCAAATCATAGCGTTTATCGCGCTCTGCTTGAGTCTGATCCCGCTCCAATCGAGTATTGTCCCGCTCGGCCTGGGCCGAAAGAAAGGCATCGAATCTCGCCGACACACCCTCAAGCCGAGCATCCATTCTGGCTTCTATGGTTTCTATCTTTGCATTGAATTCTTCGCGACTGATTGCACTCATGGTTTGGGTATTCCGACCTTGTCTCGACAGGTCACTGATTAAGTTTTGACTGAATTCCGTAGTTTTCAATTCGACACCTTCCTGGGTCTACCGACACCGTCCCTGGTACTCCACATCAGTGCGAGCCTTTGGCCTCTCACCGAGCTGTCGTAACGATAGAACCCGCCCAGTCGGCTGACAAGCCAGCCGATTCTGCCTGTTTTGTAGGCCGTTTCGTCAGAAGACGTAGCCCTTGCATCTAGTCATTCTCAGCTGCAAACACGTCGACAATCTGCTCGATCACCGCCCTCACCCGCGCGGTATGGCGCAGATCCGCGTGGGTCACCAGCCACACGTCGTACGGTAACGGTCGAGTACGTTCGGGCCAGAGTCTGACCATTCCATCGCGCTCGCCCATGTACACGGGAATTTCTCCTACACCGAGACCGGCCGCCATTGCCCGGCGCACCAACAGGCTAGAGCCGAGGCCGGCAACAATCCGCCCGCGAGTCATCGGTTCAGAGACCAGCGTCAGGTCTTTATTGCCCTGCAGATACGGCTGATAGACCACCAGATCATGCCCCTCGAACGCCGAGCCCGGTTGCGGAATGCCCTTGGCATCGACGTACGCTTGCGAAGCGAACAAACCCACCGGCCAGCGGGCAATCCGCCGGGCGATCAGATCCGGATTGTCCGGCCGCGTATTGCGCACGGCGATGTCCGCCTCGCGCTTGGCCAGACTGAGAATCTGCGTGGACGCGTCCAGTTGCACGCGTACGTCCGGGTGCAGCTCGTGCAGGCGGGCAATGGCCGGAATCAGAAAGTCGATGGCCAGCGAATCGGTAGTGCTGACGCGCACATTGCCGGTCAGGCGATCGTCGAGCCCCTGAATCTGTCGCTCAAGCTCCAGCGCCGAATGCTCCATCTTCTCCACGTTCTTCAGCGCGGCCTCACCCACCGCCGTCAACGCGTAACCGTCGGAGGTGCGCAGGAACAACGTCGCACTCAGGGACTTTTCCAGCGCAGTGATGCGTCGCCCTACTGTCGCTTGATCAACTCCCAGCACCCGCGCTGCGCCGCGTAACGTCGACTCGCGACAAACCGCGAGAAACACCCGCGCATCATCCCAATTCATGCTGTCTCCTGATGATGCAAATCCGCATCAGTGCGCCGCTTAATCGCTGCGCGAATGCAGCAACAATAGCCGATACCCTCAGCGCCATATACCTTCCTCGAGATCGCTCTCATGCGTACTTCATCATCCACCGGCCTCTGGCTGCCGATCTTCGCCGGACTCTGCGCCAGCCTGGTCAGCATCGGGCTGGCGCGGTTTGCTTACACACCGCTGATTCCTGCGCTGATTCAAGCGCAATGGTTTTCTGCCAACGACGTCGTGTACCTCGGCGCCGCCAACCTTGTCGGCTATTTGATCGGTGCCCTGCTCGGCCGTCCTGTGGCGCTGCAACTTGGCAACAAAAATGCGCTGCGCCTGATGATGTTCGCGGTGACAGCGGCATTTTTCGCCTGCGCCTATCCGCTGTCAGTGAGCTGGTTTTTCGGCTGGCGACTGCTGTCGGGGATTGCCGGTGGCGCGATCATGGTGCTGGTGGCTGCGACCGTGCTGCCGCATGTGCCGGCCGCGCGCAAAGGGCTGGCCAGTGGCGCGATTTTTCTGGGGATCGGTTTGGGCATCGCCGGCTCGGGGACGATTGTGCCGCCGCTGTTGAGTTTGGGTCTGCAGGCGACTTGGCTGGGGCTCGGCACTTTGTCGCTGGTACTGACGGCGTTGAGCTGGTTCGGCTGGCCTGCGGATCTGCCGCAGCCGACCGCCTCACATGAGGTGGCGGCGACTCAAACGACTCCGCCCGGCGTTTATCTGCTGTTCGCTCAATACGCCTTCATGGCGGCGGGTCTGGTGCCGGCGATGGTTTTTCTGGTGGATTACGTGGCGCGTGGACTCGGTGCCGGGGCGCATGTCGGCGCGTTGGTGTGGGTGATGTATGGCGTGGGCGCGATTGTCGGGCCGGTGAGTTATGGCTTTCTGGCGGATCGATTCGGCGCACGTAAAAGTATTCGGCTGGTGCTCGTCGTGCAGGCGATCACGCTGGGGCTGCTGGCGGTTTCGCATTCCTTTCTGGCACTGGCGCTGCTCGCGGTGATTCTCGGTTCATTCCCGCCGGGCATCGTGCCGCTGGCCTTGGCTCGGGTGCATGAACTGGTGCCGAATCATCATCGCCAGCAAATCGCCTGGAGCCGCGCCACAGTGTCGTTTGCCACGTTTCAGGCGTTGGCCGGGTTTGCCTATTCGGCGCTGTTGAATGCCACGGGCGGCCATCACGCGTTGCTGTTTGTGATTGCTGCTAGCGCGATTGCGGTGGCGCTCATCCTGGAGTTAGCCATGAACGTATGGACACGCACAATCCAATGTAGGAGTGAGCCTGCTCGCGAACGCGGTGTGTCTGGCAACCCTGCATCGACTGCCCCGACGCCATCGCGAGCAGGCTCACTCCTACAGGGGTGCGGGGATTGACCTGAATTTATTGATCGACGCAGCACTCCCATTTACACAAACCTTTGCTGAGAGGACTCTGCATGTCTTTGCCCACCGAAATGACCCAAATCCAAATCACCGAACCCGGTGGCCCGGAAGTCCTGCAACCCAAACGCGTACCGTTGCCAGTCGCCGCTGAAGGCCAAGTACTGATCCGCGTACACGCAGCCGGCGTAAACCGTCCGGATGCCTTGCAACGTGCCGGCAAATACCCGATGAAGCCAGGCATGGATCCGATTCCCGGGCTCGAAGTGGCCGGTGAAGTCGTGGCGCTGGGCGCCGGCGTCAGCCAGTTTGCCGTGGGCGACCGGGTTTGCGCGTTGACCAACGGCAGCGGCTACGGCGAGTACTGCGCGGTTCCGGCAGGCCAGACCTTGCCGATTCCCGACGGCATCGACTGGATTCAAGCGGCAGCGATCCCGGAAACCTTCTTCACCGTGTGGGCCAATCTGTTCGTGCTCGGGGCCGCCAGCCGTGGTCAACGCGTGTTGATTCACGGCGGCACCAGCGGCATCGGTACCACCGCGCTGATGCTCTGCCGCGAATTCGGCATCGAAACCTTCGCCACCGCCGGCAGCGCTGACAAATGCGCGGCAATCAGCAAACTCGGCGGCCAGCCGATCAACTATCGCGAAGAGGATTTCGCCGCGGTGATCGCCGAGAAGACCGACGGCAAAGGCGTGAATGCGATTCTCGACATCATGGGTGGCTCGTACCTCAACGCTAATGTCAGCGCGCTGGCGATGGACGGCCGGCTGGTGATGCTCGGCTTCCTCGGCGGCGCCCGTGCCAATGACTTCGATCTGCTGGCAATGATGGCCAAACGTGCGGTGATCACCGGTTCGCTGCTGCGCGCCCGCACTGCGGCGGAGAAAGCCGAGATCGCCAGCCAACTGCGCGAGCACGTCTGGCCAGCACTGGCTGCCGGGCGCTGCCTGCCGATCATCGACAAGGTCTACCCGCTCGCAGACGCGGCCCAGGCCCACGCGCACATGGAGGCCGGCGACCATATCGGCAAAATCGTGTTGCAGGTGATTTAAGCAGTTGCAGCATTTTGTAATCGTTGCCCACGGGCGCTGGTCGAAATTGTCACGCGCAGGCCGAGGGTTCTGGTAAAAAGCGTTCTTTGTCTGCGTGGTGAAACGTTTAATGTTCCAGTCCTTCATGACTCGTCTGCGCCGCCGCCGTCTGGCGTTCGCCTGCATGGCCGCGCTGATTATCGGCGTGCCAATGAGTTGTGCCGTGCTCGAACACACCGAACGCAAACTGCTGTTTCGCATCGAACCGGGCACGGCCGGCTGGTATCACGGCTTGCCCGGCAGCGTGCAGGAACTCGACCTGCAACCAAAGAGCTTCAAGGCCGGGCAAAACATTCACGCGTGGTGGTGGCCGGCGGAAAAAGCCAATGCCCCGGCCATTCTCTATTTGCACGGCGTGCGCTGGAACCTGACTGGGCAGTTGTTCCGCATTGAGCAATTGCGCGCAGCGGGTTACTCGGTGCTGGCCATCGACTATCGCGGATTCGGCCAGAGCCACGGAGATCTGCCGTCGGAAAGCAGCGTTTACGAAGATTCCCGCGTCGCCTGGGAGCGCTTCAAACTGCTGCAACCGGATCCGAACAAACGCCTGATTTACGGCCATTCTCTTGGCGGCGCAGTGGCGATCGATCTGGCTGCAGAACTTGGCCAGGACGCCGAGCGTAATCACACACCGCTGCCGGTTCGTGGATTGGTGATTGAATCGACCTTCACCACACTGGCGGACGTCGCCGCGTCTGTGGCCAACACCTCGCTGCCGGTGCGCTGGTTGCTCTCGCAGAAATTCGATTCGATCGACAAGATCGCCGACATTCATATGCCTTTGCTGGTCGTACACGGTCTGGCCGACGCTTTCGTGCCACCGCGTTTCAGTGAGCAACTGTTCAACGCAGCGCAACAACCCAAGCGCCTTTTGTTGGTGCCAGGAGCAACGCACAACAACAGCATGGCGCTCGGCGGTCAAAGTTATCGCAAAGCGCTGGACAGCCTGATGCAATCCAAACCCGCTCCCCGCATGGCCGGGCCTGCTTTGTTAAAAAGCTCGGGCGATTCCTGAACTGGATTCAGACAGTACTAAACCAGACGTTTTTGAGAACGAATCCATCTGGAAAGCTCCGCCCTTCCTGACGTCCAACGCTCTGCTATGTTTTAACCGCCCAACGCGGAACCTGGCGAATAACCGCCGCTCTCCGCGCTACTGCCGGGAGCAGAGACATGAGAATCAACCCGTACCTGATCTTCAACGGCGACTGCCGCGAAGCGTTCACGTTTTACGAACAAGCCTTGCAGGGAAAGCTCGAGGCGATGATGACCTTCGGCGAAACACCCGCCGCCGAGCACGTGTCCAAAGAGCATCACCATCTGGTGATTCACACCTGCCTGAAGGTCGGTGATCAGATGATCATGGCCTCGGACACCACGCCCGACCGCCCGACCCAAGGCATGAGCGGCTGCTCGATTTCTTTGAACGTCGACAGCATCGCCGAAGCCGAGCGCGTATTTAACGCATTGGCCAAGGATGGTCGCGTCGATATGCCACTGGAAGCGACCTTCTGGGCCGCGCGTTTTGGAATGCTGGTCGATCGTTTTGGCGTGTCGTGGATGGTCAATTGCGAAAGCGAAAAATGACACAGACGCTTCGTCAGGCATGAAAAAGCCCAACCGGTTCAGGTTGGGCTTTTTGCGTTAACGCTGAGCCAATTCGTGGCGTATGCACTGTTCGTAATAAATTTGCTTGATCGCCGCCGGTTTGAGCTTCGAGCTGCTGTTGTAGGTCTGCTCGGTGATCCCCATCGCGGTCATGCGCATCCACGGCTGCTTAAACTTGCGCACCTGCAATTGCTTGCGCGCGCCATATAAAGAAACGCCAGACAGCTTGGACTGCTGCGCTCCGGCAGCCATGTCCGAGCCCCAGGTGCAGGCAAACTGATGACTCTTGCTAATCTCTTTCGCCTCGACAGTCGAAGCAAAGGCAGCCAGGGAAAGCGTTGCAACGGTGATGGCAATCGTCCGCATATAGCCAACCTAACCTTTTGAAAAAAGGCGATTTTGACCGGATGTTTCCGATCAGGGGGCCAGCAATTTGCCGCCTACTGGGGATTTTTTCAGACAGATAAAAGGACGGTGATGTCTACCGCTCGTCCTACGCGACGCACCTTTGCCGCGCTCTTGCTTCCAATGCGATACATACCCAGCGTGGAAGGCTCAGACCATGAACAAGAAAATTGCCGCCCTGTCGCTCGCCAGCCTGCTTGTGGCCGGCCCTGTTTACGTCTTGGCAAGTGAACAAAACACGGCGGGATCCGCTGCACCGCCGACCGCCATGCCGGGGGTCAATCAGTCGAAAAGCTCGAAAGCCAACGACGAGAAGGCCAGCAAAAAAGGTGAGGAGTCATCAGGTGGGAATGCTGGCGCGCAATCCCATGAGACGGCGAAGGATGCTGCGACGTCGAGTGATTCGGACGACGTTAAAAAAGCGCCGAAACCGTAATGACAGACACAAAAAAGCCGATTTATTTAATCGGCTTACCTGTCTGATTTTACTCAGGAATAATGGTCGGGACGGAGTGATTCGAACACTCGACCCCTAGCACCCCATGCTAGTGCGCTACCGGACTGCGCTACGCCCCGACTGGTTTTCCAACTCGCTCTTCACCTCGAAGAGCGCTCAAGAATATATCGCAAGCGTTTGAAAACTGGAAGTATTCAAACGCAGCTTTTTATTTCTTGAGTACCACCAGCACATCTTCGAGTTCGGCGATCATTTGGCGGATCATTTGCTTGTATTGGGTGGTGTCGTCTTTGGCTTCATCGCCGGACAGACGCAAGCGTGCGCCGCCGATGGTGAAACCTTGATCGTAAAGGAGCGCGCGGATCTGCCGGATCATCAGCACGTCCTGGCGCTGATAATACCGGCGGTTTCCGCGGCGTTTGACGGGGTTGAGTTGAGGAAACTCCTGCTCCCAGTAGCGCAGCACGTGTGGCTTTACGGCACACAGCTCGCTGACTTCACCGATGGTGAAGTAGCGTTTGCCCGGGATGACGGGTAGTTCGTCGTTATGACTTGGTTCCAGCATAAGCCTCAACTCGGGCCTTCAACTTCTGCCCTGGACGAAAGGTGACCACACGGCGAGCCGTGATCGGGATTTCTTCCCCCGTTTTCGGGTTGCGGCCAGGCCGCTGGCGTTTGTCCCGAAGGTCGAAATTGCCGAAACCGGACAATTTGACCTGCTCGTTGTCTTCAAGAGCGTGCCTGATTTCCTCGAAAAACAGTTCTACCAATTCCTTGGCTTCCCGCTTGTTCAGGCCCAGCTCTTCATACAGACGTTCCGCCATCTCAGCTTTCGTCAAAGCCCCCATACGTCACTTCCTTAACGTGGCGTTCAACCTTTGTTCGAGCGAGGTGAGGATATTTTGCGTCGTCGAATTCACCTCATCGTCATTAAGAGTGCGCGATGGATGCTGCCAGGTCAAGCCAACTGCAAGGCTTTTTCTATCAGGATCAATGCCTTTACCCTGATATACGTCAAACAGCCTGAGATCTGTGAGCCATTCGCCTGCATTTTCACGGATTACGTCCAGTACTGCCGAGGCTGCGACGTCTTTGTGTGCAATTAATGCAAGGTCACGACGCACTTCAGGAAAGCGCGACAACTCGTGGAATTTCGGCATTTTGCCGAGTGCGACTTCAGCCAGAACCAGCTCGAAAACGAAGACTGGACGATCCAGACCCAAGGCTTTCGACAGTTCCGGGTGAATGGCGCCGATGAAACCGACTTCACGCCCTTCTCGCTCGATGCGCGCGGTTTGCCCCGGGTGCAGCGCCGGGTGTTTGCCCGGTGCGAAAGTGAACGAATCCAGGGCACCGGCGAAGCCCAGTACTGCTTCCACGTCAGCTTTGACGTCGAAGAAGTCGATGGTGTCGCGACCTTGTGCCCAGCCTTCCGGCAGACGGCTACCGCAGACAACACCCGACAACATCGGCTCTTGCTTCAAACCTTCGAGCTGACCGACGAAGCGCAGACCGCTTTCGAACAGACGCACGCGATCTTGCTGACGATTGAGGTTGTGCTGCAGCGCTTTGACCAGACCCGGCCACAGCGACGAGCGCATGGCAGCCATGTCATTGGAGATCGGATTGGCCAGCAACAGCGGCTCAACGCCTGGATTGAACAGTTCGAACTGGCGTGGATCGATGAAGCTGTAGGTAATCGCTTCCTGATAACCACGAGCCACCAGCAGACGACGCAGTTCCGGCAGATCGCTACGCGCTTCAGCCTTGGCTTGCGGCGCGAGGCGCGCTTGCGGGTAACGAACCGGCAGACGGTTGTAACCGTACAGGCGGGCCAGTTCTTCGATCAGATCGACTTCAAGGCTGATGTCGAAGCGATGGCTTGGCACTTCTACGCGCCATTGGTCAGCGCCGTCGGCAGTAATGCCCAGACCCAGGCCGCTGAGCAGACGCTCAACCTGAGCCGAATCCATTTCCATGCCGAGCATCTGGGTGATGCGCTGCGAACGCAGGGTGATCGGCGCGATCGACGGCAGGTGCTGCTCGCTGACGGTCTCGATGATCGGGCCGGCTTCGCCGCCAGTGATTTCCAGCAGCAGGCCAGTGGCGCGCTCCATGGCTTCACGGGCCAGTTGCCAGTCAACGCCACGCTCGTAGCGGTGCGACGCATCGGTGTGCAGACCATAGGAACGAGCCTTGCCCGCCACAGCGATCTGGTCGAAGAAAGCACTTTCCAGAAACACGTCGCGAGTGGTCGCGGACACACCGCTGTGCTCGCCACCCATCACACCGGCAATCGCCAGAGCGCGAGTGTGGTCGGCAATCACCAGCGTGTCGCTACGCAGGCTGACTTCCTGACCGTCGAGCAGTACCAGCTTCTCGCCCTCTTCCGCCATGCGCACACGGATACCGCCATTGATTTCGGCGAGATCGAAAGCGTGCAGCGGCTGACCCAGCTCGAGCATCACGTAGTTAGTGATGTCGACGGCAGCGTCGATGCTGCGCACGTCGGCACGACGCAGACGCTCAACCATCCACAGCGGCGTAGGCTTGGACAGGTCGACGTTACGGATCACGCGACCGAGGTAACGCGGGCATGCAGCCGGCGCCAGCACTTCGACCGAACGCACTTCGTCGTGCACGGCAGCTACGGCCGGCACTACTGGACGGGTGACCGGAGCGTCATACAGCGCGCCAACTTCACGGGCCAGACCGGCCAGGGACAGGCAATCGCCACGGTTCGGGGTCAGGTCAACCTCGATGCTGGCGTCTTCCAGATCCAGGTACACGCGGAAATCTTCGCCCACTGGCGCATCGGCCGGCAGTTCCATCAGACCGTCGTTGCCTTCGCCAACCTGCAGCTCGGCTTGCGAGCACAGCATGCCGTTGGACTCAACGCCACGCAGCTTGGCTTTCTTGATTTTGAAGTCGCCCGGCAGTTCGGCACCGATCATGGCGAACGGAATCTTCAGGCCCGGACGCACGTTTGGCGCACCGCACACGACCTGGAAGGTTTCCGCGCCATTGCTCACCTGGCAAACGCGCAATTTATCGGCATCCGGGTGCTGCTCGGTGCTCAGCACCTCGCCCACGAATACGCCGCTGAAAACACCGGCGGCCGGCGTAACGCTATCGACCTCAAGACCGGCCATCGACAGACGAGCAACCAGCTCATCGCGATCTACCTGCGGGCTAACCCAGCCACGCAGCCATTGTTCACTGAATTTCATCCTGCTCTCCTAAGAATTCGTTACGACTAGCGAAATTGCGCGAGGAACCGCAAGTCGTTGTCGAAGAACAGACGCAAGTCGTTCACGCCGTAACGGAGCATGGCCAGACGCTCGACGCCCATGCCGAAGGCAAAGCCGGAGAACTCTTCCGGATCGATGCCGGACATGCGCAGCACGTTCGGGTGAACCATGCCGCAGCCCATCACTTCCAGCCAGCCGGTCTGTTTGCAAACGCGGCAGCCTTTACCGCTGCACATCACGCATTCCATGTCGACTTCAGCGGATGGCTCGGTAAACGGGAAGTACGAAGGACGGAAACGTACGGCCAGTTCTTTCTCGAAGAACACCCGCAGGAATTCTTCGATGGTGCCTTTGAGATCGGCAAAATTGATGTCGCGATCAACCAGCAGGCCTTCGACCTGGTGGAACATCGGCGAGTGGGTGATATCGGAGTCGCTGCGATACACGCGGCCTGGGCAGACGATGCGGATCGGCGGCTGCTTCGATTCCATGGTGCGAACCTGTACCGGCGAGGTATGGGTGCGCAGCAACATGTTGGCATTGAAATAGAAGGTGTCGTGCATCGACCGGGCCGGGTGGTGGCCTGGGATGTTGAGCGCTTCAAAGTTGTGATAGTCATCTTCGACCTCAGGGCCTTCGGCAATGCCGTAGCCGATGCGGGTGAAGAACTGTTCAACACGTTCCAGAGTGCGGGTAACCGGATGCAGACCACCGGAGGTCTGGCCACGGCCCGGCAATGTCACGTCAATGGATTCGGCGGACAGTTTGGCAGCCAGTTCGGCTTCTTCAAACAAGGCCATGCGCGCATTGAGAACGCCTGTTACACGTTCCTTGGCAACGTTGATCAGAGCGCCGACTTGCGGACGCTCTTCTGCCGGCAAATTCCCCAGGGTCTTCATCACCTGAGTCAATTCACCTTTTTTGCCAAGGTATTGAACCCGGATTTGCTCCAGGGCATTGATATCTTCAGCGCTTTGCACAGCCTCTAGTGCTTGAGAGACCAGCGCATCCAGGTTTTCCATGTACAGACTCCAGATACAAAATAGGGGAAGAGCTTGAAGGCTCTTCCCCTATTTAAGACGTTTACCACCTGACCCCACGGAAGTGAGGCCGGGTGATTGTCGGGGGTACTTAAGCCAAGGTGGCTTTAGCTTTCTCGACAATCGCAGCAAACACCGCTTTTTCGTTCACTGCCAGATCAGCCAGAACCTTACGGTCGATCTCGATGGACGCTTTTTTCAGGCCAGCGATGAAACGGCTGTAGGACAGACCGTTAACACGAGCACCAGCGTTGATACGAGCGATCCACAGAGCGCGGAACTGACGTTTTTTCTGACGACGGTCACGGTAGGCGTATTGGCCTGCCTTGATTACCGCTTGCTTGGCAACACGGAATACGCGCGAACGTGCACCGTAGTAGCCTTTAGCAAGTTTCAGAATTTTTTTGTGACGCTTACGGGCAATGACGCCACGCTTTACACGAGCCATGAGTTACTTCCTCTATTCTTGACTAAAATTAACGAAGGCGCAGCATGCGCTCGACTTTTGCCACGTCAGACGGATGCAGCAAGCTGCTACCGCGCAGTTGACGCTTACGCTTGGTCGACATTTTAGTCAGGATGTGGCTCTTGAAAGCGTGCTTGTGCTTGATACCGTTAGCAGTTTTCAGAAACCGCTTAGCAGCACCACTTTTGGTTTTCATTTTTGGCATGTTCGGATACTCCGCATTCAGTTGATAAACATAATCAGAAGGCCTGCCGTGCCCTGTTGATTACTTCTTCTTTTTCGGGGCGATGACCATGATCAGCTGGCGTCCTTCCATCTTAGGATGCTGTTCGACCGAACCGTACTCGAGCAGGTCAGCTTCAACCCGCTTGAGGAGTTCCATCCCCAGCTCCTGGTGGGCCATCTCACGGCCGCGGAATCGCAAGGATACCTTGGCCCTGTCCCCATCACTCAGGAAACGTACCAGGTTGCGCAGTTTTACCTGGTAATCCCCTTCCTCCGTCCCTGGACGAAACTTGATTTCTTTAACCTGAATCTGCTTCTGGTTTTTCTTGGCCGCGGCAACCTGCTTCTTCTTCTCGAAGATCGATTTGCCGTAGTCCATCAGTTTGCAAACAGGGGGTACTGCATCGGCGGAAATTTCCACCAAATCCAGTTTGGCCTCTTCAGCCTTAAGAAGCGCGTCTTCAATTGACACAATCCCAAGCTGTTCACCTTCAGCCCCAATTAACCGAACCTCGCGTGCCGAGATATTCTCGTTGATCGGGGCTTTCGGTGCAGCTCGTTTATCTTGTCTCATTTCACGCTTAATAATAATTACTCCGAATCTGGGCGACCACGCCGGGAAACCGCTTGCGCGAGAAACTCAGCGAACTGGGCGACGGGCATCGAGCCCAGGTCAGCACCTTCACGAGTACGCACAGCGACAGTCTGCATCTCGACTTCCTTATCTCCGATTACCAAGAGATAGGGAACCTTGAGCAAAGTATGCTCGCGGATTTTAAAGCCGATCTTTTCATTTCTCAAGTCGGACTTGGCACGAAATCCGCTTTCGTTGAGAGTTTTTTCAACTTCTGCAACAAAATCTGCCTGTTTATCAGTGATATTCATGATCACCGCCTGGGTCGGCGCGAGCCACGCAGGGAATGCACCTTCATAGTGCTCGATCAAAATACCGACGAAACGCTCAAAGGAACCGAGGATCGCACGGTGCAACATCACTGGGTGTTTGCGGCTGTTGTCTTCGGAGACGTATTCAGCGCCCAAACGGACAGGCAGGTTAAAATCGAGCTGCAAGGTACCACATTGCCAGACGCGACCGAGGCAATCTTTTAGCGAAAACTCGATCTTCGGACCGTAGAACGCACCCTCACCCGGCTGCAGATCGTACGGCAGGCCCGCAGAATCAAGGGCTGCAGCCAATGCGGCCTCAGCGCGATCCCACAGCTCGTCGGAACCGACGCGTTTTTCCGGACGAGTGGACAGTTTCATTTCGACGTCGGTGAAGCCGAAGTCGCGATAAACGTCCATGGTCAGCTTGATGAATGCAGCGGATTCGGCTTGCATCTGCTCTTCGGTGCAGAAGATGTGGGCGTCGTCCTGAGTGAACGCACGCACACGCATGATGCCGTGCAGCGCACCCGATGGCTCGTTACGGTGGCAGGCACCGAACTCTGCCAGACGCATCGGCAGCTCGCGGTAGCTCTTCAGGCCTTGGTTGAACACCTGCACGTGGCATGGGCAGTTCATCGGCTTGATGGCGTAGTCGCGGTTTTCCGACTGCGTGGTAAACATGTTGTCGGCGTAGTTGGCCCAGTGCCCGGATTTCTCCCAGAGGCTGCGGTCAACGACTTGAGGGGTTTTGATCTCAAGGTAGCCGTTGTCACGCTGGATCTTGCGCATGTACTGCTCGAGCACCTGGTACAGAGTCCAGCCGTTCGGGTGCCAGAACACCATGCCCGGGGATTCTTCCTGGGTGTGGAACAGGCCCAGACGCTTGCCGATCTTGCGGTGATCGCGTTTTTCAGCTTCTTCGATGCGCTGGATGTAAGCCGCCAGCTGCTTCTTGTCTGCCCAAGCGGTGCCGTAAACGCGCTGCAATTGCTCGTTCTTGGCGTCGCCACGCCAGTAGGCGCCCGACAACTTGGTCAATTTGAAGGATTTCAGGAAGCGAGTGTTCGGCACGTGCGGGCCGCGGCACATATCGACGTATTCTTCGTGATAGTACAGACCCATGGCCTGTTCGTTCGGCATGTCCTCGACCAGACGCAACTTGTAGTCTTCGCCGCGGGCCTTGAACACTTCGATCACTTCGGCGCGCGGAGTGACTTTCTTGATGACGTCGTAATCTTTCTCGATCAGCTGCTGCATACGCTGTTCGATCGCAGCCATGTCGTCCGGAGTGAAAGGACGTTCGAAGGCGATGTCGTAATAGAAGCCTTCGTCGATGACCGGGCCGATCACCATTTTTGCAGTCGGGTACAGCTGCTTGACCGCATGACCCACCAGGTGAGCGCAAGAGTGGCGAATGATCTCCAGCCCCTCTTCATCCTTTGGCGTAATGATTTGCAGGGTCGCGTCGCTGCTGATGATGTCGCTGGCGTCGACCAGTTGACCATTGACCTTGCCGGCCAGTGTGGCTTTGGCCAGGCCAGCACCAATGGATGCGGCGACCTCGGCTACGGAAACCGGGTGATCGAATGAACGTTGACTGCCGTCGGGAAGAGTAATAGTTGGCATGGCGCCTCCTCTCCTAGTGGTGACCCCTACCAAAGGTCACGTGGGTTGGGATGAGCCAGTACAAGATCCGATCCAGGCCATTCAATGACGAACGCCTGCCTTACAGCGGCAGGAGCCTTGCGGCCAACCGGAAAACCGAACCAGAGTGACTGGGATTCAAATCAGAAATATTCGCACGTTGACCGCGTCCGGGACTGTAGGTCATCCGGCGCCTGAGAACGCTTGAGCCCGGCATGCTAGCACAGATGAGCGGTCACTTATGCCTCTGTTTGATCAGAAGGCAAATCGTCCGTTTTTATGCCAGAGTGCTGAACTTGATCGGCCTTTCAGCCCTCAGATAACAAGACATTGACCCACAAGGAGCATCCTCGCATGCGTCTGAATACCCTGTTCGCCGTCGTCGCCCCTATCGTTATGCTGCTGCCGTTGACTGCCCACGCCGATTGGCCGAAGGGCGAGCGCGAAAAGTACATGGCGCAGTGCACACAGGCTGCGACCCAACAAATCGGTGCTGCGGCAGCGAAATCTCATTGTGCTTGCGGCGCTGACGCCATCAAGTCTTATCCGGCCAGCGACATTCAGGCGCTGATGGACAACAAGGCAACTCCTGAACTGCAGCAGAAAGCGCTGGGCCAAATCGCCAAATGCAAGGCAAATACCCCGGCGAAAAAGTGATCAAAAAAGTCTTTTGAATCGGCTCAGCGCCTCTAAAAAGGGCTGAATTTGAGCCTTTTCGGAGGATTTATGCAGGTTTTACAGGTTTTTTTATTGTCTTTACGTTCCGCGCAAACCCTTGTAAACCGGGGCTTTCAGCCGAAACAGGCAGTAAAGAAAACACGACTGATTGGCAAACAGCACGTCCGGGGGGCTACCAAAGCGAACATTTCGACTATGATACTCCGGTGTGCCCAGTTGGCCTGAGCAGCACAGCACTACTGAAAATATATGTTTCTTGGAGATACACCATGTCTAATCGCCAAACCGGCACCGTTAAATGGTTCAACGATGAAAAAGGCTTCGGCTTCATCACTCCTCAAGGTGGCGGTGACGACCTGTTCGTACACTTCAAAGCTATCGAATCCGACGGTTTCAAAAGCCTGAAAGAAGGCCAGACCGTCTCCTTCGTGGCTGAGAAAGGCCAAAAGGGTATGCAAGCTGCACAGGTTCGCCCAGAGTAATTTCTCGGCGCACTAAAAAAACCCCGTCCATGTGACGGGGTTTTTTATGCCTGCAACAAAAGCCTTGTGAAATCAGCCGCAGTTGACGCGGGTGATCACCAGGTTGTTGTCAGTGTTGAGGTTCAAGCGATCGGAACGGTACTCAAGCGTGATCATGTCGTTCGGCTTGAGGAAGCGGGCATTCTGCGCGCCTGCTTTGGTGCGGGCTTGCTCCAGCAGTTCCGGCGAGGCTTTCTTGCCGATGGTGAATTGCGCTGCCGAAGCATCACAGCGGCTGTGACCGGCTTCGGTCGCCACGGTATCCTTTGCCGACTCGCTGGAGGTCGTGCTGCAACCGGCCAACATGGCAGCGGCCATAAGTGCACCCAGTGTCGCGAACTTCAAAGGCATGAAGCCTCCTTATTTCAAAAAGTTAAGCTGAGATCGTGCGACCGCCATTCCGGCGTTTGGTTTCACGGCCGATGCCATCACCCTGCCCCACGATCGGAAAAACGCCGAGTGTGCCTGAGCGGCGTTCATGTCTTCATCAATCAATCGTGACTGAATATTAACGGCACTCAATAGACGTCGATGTAGTCAAACGGCGGATTCGGCCAGTTGTCCTTGAGCGCGTTGAAAATCTGCATCACCCAGACCTCATCACTGGCCGCGACATTGCCCACATAGCCCGAGCCTTTGGCCCAGGTTTCGAGGCGAAACAACAGTCCGTCGATATCCTGCCCACCGGTAATGCCCGAAGAAAGGTAAGCGATGCCGCCCTTGGTTACGCGCAGTTGCGTATGTTCGTCATCACTGGCTGAAGCGAGCAACTGGCGCACCGCGTCGAGCGTAAGGCCGTCAGGGGTATTCAAATCGATCTGCACAGCACGATCCTTGGGAAGCCGGAAAAGACCAAGTGTCGCATAGCGCTCCGCTCATGCCTAAGTCGCAGTGCCAAACGCCCGACAAAATGGTTAACTCGGCACACAGACTTCCCGACTTTTCGAGCGCACCTCATGACCACCATCAGCATCGACGCCGACATCAAAGCCAAATGGGCAGACGGACACAGCTCCTATAGTCCGGGGACGACGGAAGAATTGGCGCTGATTGGCATCGATCTATTGGTCAAAGAGTTGGGCACGGAAGCGGCCAAGCAATTCATCAAGCAGATTTTTGAGCGTTACCCGACTGAAAAAGCCGAGCAAGCAGAAAAGGCGTGAACTCTCGCTGGAGTAAAGGTTTAGGGCGTCTGCGCGGGCCTCTTCGCGAGCAAGCTCGGCTCCTACAAAACTGCGTGAATTTGTAGGAGCTGAGCTTGCTCGCGAAGACGGCCTTACCGACGACGCGCCTTCTGCGAGCGCGAATGCTTTATTTCAGGCGCTTCAGACGCTCGGTCAGCAAGTCGAAGAAACCCTGAGCGTCACCGTTTTCAACCCAGAAGGCATTCTTCGGCGCTTTCAGGCCGTCATACCAGTCAACAACGGTCTGGCCGAAAGTCGGGCCTTCACGGCTATCAACCACGACATTCACCGAACGACCGGTGAACAGCTCAGGCTTGAGCAGGTAAGCGATGACGGTAGCGTCATGCACCGGGCCACCCGGGATGCCGTAATGCTCCATGTCGCCTTTGATGTACTCGTTGAGGATGTCGCCAACAATCTTGCTCGCATTGTTGTTGAGCGCAGCGATCTGCTTCAGGCGTGCGTCACTGGTGAGGATCTTGTGGGTCACGTCCAGTGGCAGGTAGGTCAGTTTCACGCCGCTTTTGAGTACCACTTCAGCCGCTTGCGGATCGGCAAACAGGTTGAATTCGGCCACCGGAGTGATGTTGCCGCCATTGAAGTGCGCACCGCCCATGATCACCACTTCCTTGATGCCCTGCACAATCTCGGGCTCCTGGATCAGCGCCAGCGCCAGGTTGGTCTGCGGGCCGAGCATGGCGATGGTGATGCTGTGCGGCTTGGCGCTCTTCAGGGTATCGATCAAGTAGTTGACAGCATTGCCTTGCGCCAGGCCTTTTTTCGGCTCATGCACGGTGACACCCGACAGGCCTTCCTTGCCATGGATGTTTTCGGCGTAGATCGGCGTGCGCATCAGCGGCTTTGGCGCACCGGCGTAAACCGGCACATCCTCGCGCCCTGCCCACTCGCGAGCCAGACGTGCATTACGCGAGGTTTTGTCGAGACGCACGTTGCCGGCAACGGTGGTCAGCGCGCGAATGTTCAGTTCTTCTGGCGAGGCCAGTGCGAACAGCAGAGCGACCACGTCGTCAGCACCCGGGTCGGTGTCGATGATCAGGTCGATTTTTTCCGCCGCCTGAGCGCCGGTGGCAGTGATGACGGACAAAAGCAGCAGACTCCGGAGCAAATGGTGCAGTTTCTGAGCATAGCGTTGCATGGCGCATTCCTTGTGCTGGTGAAATCAAAAGTTAGAAGGTGACCCCGGCGACCAGCACGATGTTGCAGTACGGCTGGCATTCGCCCGTACGAACAATCGCTCGCGCCTGTCGGCTAAGCACCTTGAATTGCTCATGACTGAGCAGATCGCGGCGCCCCAAAGCGCCCTCTTCGTTCAACGCGTCCAGCGTGTTCAGCGCCGTCGGTTGCTTGTCGAAAATTTCTTTGGCTAGCGCATGGCTTTCCACCTGCATCTCGCTGAGCACGACTTTCAACGTGCTGACGAAATCCGGCACGCCGTGGGTCAGCGCCAGATCAATCAGCTCGACACCCGGCGGCACCGGCAGCCCGGCGTCACCGATGACGACCATGTCGCCATGGCCCAGGGAGGCGATCAGTCGCGACAGGGCGACGTTGAGCAGAGGAGTCTTTTTCATGCGGGTTTAAACGCCTGTACGTCGGATTGGGTGGGAATGGACGGTTGCGCGCCAGCGCGAGTGACCGACAACGCGGCGGCAATCTGCCCGTAGCGAATCGCTTCGGCCTCGGATTTGCCCGTGGCCAGCGCAGCGGCGAAACCACCGACAAAGGTGTCCCCCGCTGCCGTGGTGTCGACGGCTTTCACCTTCGGCGCCGGGAAATGCTCGAAGCTTTGACCGTTGGCGAACAGCGAACCTTGCGCGCCGAGGGTGATGATGACTTTGCCCGCACCCATGGCGATCAGGTGGCTGGCCGCTTTTTCTGCGGACTCCAGCGAGTCCACCGGCAATCCACTCAACGCGGTCGCTTCGCTTTCGTTGGGAATCAGGTAATCAATGGCGGTGAACCAGTCAGCGGGCAGCGGGCGGCTAGCCGGTGCCGGATTGAGGATCACGGTTTTGCCGAGTGCGCGCGCACGCTTGAGCGCATGTCCAACGGTTGCGTCGGGAATTTCCAGCTGGCAGATGACCACCTCAGCCGCCTGCAGCACAGCGTCGAACTGGTCAATCACCGCTGGCGTCATCGCGCCATTGGCCCCGGCGACGATAACGATGGCGTTCTGACTGTTGTCATCGACCACAATCAACGCCACACCACTGGAATCCTCAACAACGCTTACGGCCTGGCAATCGATCTGCTCGGCCAGCAAGGCGTCGCGCAATTGCACGCCATAGTCATCGTTGCCCACGCAACCGACCATCGCCACCTGCGCGCCCAACCGGGCAGCAGCGACGGCCTGATTGGCGCCCTTGCCGCCGGAAACCGTGGCGAAGGAATGACCGATCAGCGTTTCACCGCCGACGGGAAGGCGTGGCGCCCGGGTCACCAGATCCACGTTCAGGCTGCCTATTACCACTACATTTGCTGGCATACATCACTACTCATCAATTCGGTTTCAGCGGTATTCGGTGAACACGCCGGACAGCGGCGCGGTCGATTCGCGCAGGACAATACTCGGGGTCACGATGCGTTGATCGGTGCCCAGATTCGGGGTGGCAATCCTTCGCAGCAGTACTTCGGCCGCCATCTCGCCCAGTTGCAGAATCGACTGGCCGACGGTGGTCAGCGCCGGGTACACGTAACGGCTCATCTGAATATCGTCGAAGCCGATCACCGACAACTCGCTCGGCACGCGCACGTTGCGTTCAGCCGCCGCGCGCAACACGCCGATACCGATCATGTCGTTACCGGCGAAAATTGCGCTCGGCGGATTGCTTTCGAGCAGGATCGCCGCCGCGTTGTAGCCGCCGGTGCTGGTGAAATCGCTTTCCAGCATGCGTTGCTGCCGGACTTCGATACCGGCCTCTTTCAGCGCCCGGCAATAACCGGCCTGACGCATCTGCGCCACGCTGGTAGTCGCCGGCCCACCGATGGTGGCGATGTCGCGATGGCCCAATTCCAACAGGTGGCGAGTCGCGAGGTAAGCGCCGTATTCGTGGTCGATGCGCACCAGATCCGCGTCGACACCGTCCAGTCCTCGGTCGACGATGACCATCGGCGTTTTAACACCGGCCAAGCCTTGCGCCAGACCGCTGTCACCCCCGGCGGAGGCGACGATCAAACCGTCGATGCGTTTTTCCAGCAGCACGCGTAAATAACTGCGCTGCTTTTCCGGGTTGTCGTCGGAGTTGCAGAGGATCACGCAGTAGCCGTTGCGCTCGCAATAATCCTCGATGCCCCGCGCCAGTTCGGCGAAGTACGGGTTGAGACTGTTCGGCACCAACAGGCCGATGGTCGCGGTGGTTTTGGCTTTCAGTGAGCGCGCCACGGCACTCGGCACGTAGTCGAGGCTCTTGATCGCCGCCTCGACTTTCAGCCGCACTTCCTGGCTGACTGGCCGGGTTTTGTTCACCACATGGGACACGGTCGTGTAGGAAATCCCCGCGAGCGCTGCCACATCCTTGATCGTTGCCATAAGTCTTTCTCAGCCCCGTCGACTGGCGCGTTGACTGCGATACGTGTCGAGTACCACGGCAATGACGATCACCGCACCGGTGATGATGCGCTTGGTCGGTTCACTCGCGCCAATCTGCGCCAGACCGGCCGCCAGCACCGAGATGATCAATACGCCAAAGAACGTGCTGATCACCGAACCGCGTCCGCCCATCAGGCTGGTGCCGCCGATGACCACGGCCGCAATCACTTGCAGCTCAAGGCCGGAACCGGCATTCGGATCCGCCGCTTCCAGACGCGAAATCTGAAACAGCGCCGCGATACCGGCCAGCAACCCCATCAGGCTGAACACCAGAATCTTGTACGGCTTCGGATTGATCCCGGCGAGGCGCACGGCCTCTTCGTTGGTGCCAATGCCGATCAGGTAGCGACCGAACACAGTGCGGGTCAAAACTGCTTGGGCAATGATGATCACCAGCAAAGCGATGATGAACGACGGCGAGATACCGAACGCCACCGGATTCGACAGCCAGGCGAACGAATCACCGATGTACGCGGTGCGCGACCCGGTCATCTGATAGGCCAGACCCCGAGCCATTTCCAGCACACCGAGGGAGACGATGAACGACGGAATGCGCCAGGCCACGGTGATCGAACCGGTGACGGTACCGGCCAGTGCTGCCACTGCCATGCCGAGCAACGCCGAAGGCAACACACCCCAGCCCCAACCGAGAATCGCCACGCTGACCGTCGACGCCGCCAGCGCCAGCACCGAACCCACTGAGAGGTCGATGCCGCCGATGATCAGCACGAACGTCATGCCGACCGCCAGCACCATCAAGTCCGGAATCTGGTTGGCCAACGTGCTGAAAGTGTTATAGGACAGGAAGTGGCTGCTCAAGACCGAGAACAGCGCAATCATCGCCAGCAAGGCCCCGGCCAGGCCCAGATAAGTGCCCAGACCGTAGAAATTGCCACTACGTTTGCTGGCAGGAGATGCAGTTTTCATGGGAGATCCCTAGGCGCCGCTTCGTTGAGCAACGCATCACGTTTTTGGTAGCCGGCGAATGCGGCGGCAAGCAAATCATCCTGAGTCCAGCTGTCACGCTCGAAGGTGTCGATCAGGCGCCCCGCCGACAGCACGCCGATGCGGTCGCAGATCAGCATTAACTCACGCAGATCGCTGGAGACCACCACCAGCGCTTTGCCCTGGCGAGTCAATTCGCCGAGCAATGCATAAATGTCGAATTTGGCGCCGACGTCGATGCCTCGGGTTGGCTCGTCGAACAGCAGTACCGAGCAATCACGCTCCAGCCAACGGCCGATCACGACCTTCTGCTGGTTGCCACCGGACAACTCTGAAACAAGCTGTGTCGGGCTCGAACTGCGGATGCGCATGGCGTCGATCTGACGCTTGGCCAAGGCGATTTCATCGCTGTTATTAACGACGCCGCCACTGGAAATTTCCGGCATGTTGCCCAGCGCGATGTTGGCGCTGATCGACTGACTGAGCAGCAGCCCTTCGCCCTTGCGATCTTCGGTGATCAGCGCGATGCCGTTGCGCACCGCATCAACCGGCGAACGCACGCTGACTACTTTGGCGGGCGAACCGAGGGCGATGGTGCCGCTGTCGGCCAGATCCGCACCGAAGATCAGCCGCAGCAATTCCGTGCGCCCTGCCCCGATCAATCCGGAGATCCCGTAGATCTCGCCGGCGCGCACTTCGAAGGAAACGTCGCAAACCTTGTCGGAGCGAGTCAGGCCGGTGACCGTCAACGCTGGCGCGCCAATATTGCGCGCGCCCATATCAATATGCTCGCCCAGTTCGCGGCCGACCATCAGCGTAACCAGTTGCTCGCTGTTGTAATTGGCCATCGGCTCGACGCAGACCAGATTGCCGTCACGCAGCACGGCGATGCGCTGCGCCACACGGGCAAGCTCTTCGAGGCGATGGGAAATGTAGATGATCGAGACGCCGCGCGCCTGCAATCGGGTGATCTGCTCAAAAAGCATTTCGACTTCGCGCGCCGTCAGCATCGCGGTCGGCTCGTCGAGGATCAGCACATGGCAATCGCCGATCAGATTGCGGGCGATTTCAACCATCTGCTGATGGCCGATGCCCAGCTCGCCGACCAGTGTGTCCGGATCGATCGCGTCGAGGCCGACTTGCGCCATCGCTTCGATCGCCGCTTTACGCAGTTGCTTGCGACTGATCCAGCCACCGTTGCTCGGCAAGTTGTCGAGAAACAGGTTCTCCGCCACCGACAAGGTCGGCAACAAATTGAGTTCTTGCATGACCATGCGTACGCCAAGCTCTTCGGCCTGAGTACGACTGCCCGGGCGATAGTCCTTGCCCTGAAACTGCATCTGGCCGGTGGTCGGAGTGACCAGTCCGCCAATGATTTTCGACAAGGTGCTTTTGCCGGCGCCATTCTCGCCGGTCAGCGCCAGCACTTCACCGCGCATCAGCGTCAACTCGATGCCGGTCAGCACCGGTTGCGCATAGGTCTTACCGATACCGCTGACCGAGAGGACAGCGTTCGGGGCGGAAACTGACATAAAAACTCTCCATGCGCTCGCCCGGACGGACGAGCGCCGTTGTGCCGCCAGAAGACTTACTTGGTGACCAGCTCGACCGGCGTTTCGATCACGCCATTCGGGCCGCTGTCGACTTTCTCGCCTTTGATGATTTTCAGCGCAGTCTCGATGCCGAATACCGCTTGTTTGGCAGCGAACTGGTCAGCAGTGGCGAGCACACGACCGTCCTTCAACATTGGCTTGATCGCGTTGATGTTGTCGTAACCAACGACCTGCACCTGACCAGCCTTGCCGGCGGCACGTACGGCGGAGACGGCGCCAACGGCCATGCTGTCGTTACCGGCCAGCAGTGCTTTGACGTCCGGGTATTCGCTGAGGATCGAGGCGGCAACCTTGTTGCCCTTGTCGATTTCCCAGTCGCCGGATTGCAGCGACACCACTTTGATCTGCGCCGCGTCCATCGCGTCCTTGAAGCCTGCGGTTCGTTGCTGGGCGTTGGTGGTCGTCGATACGCCTTCGATGATGCCGACTTCGTCACCGGCCTTGAGCTGCTTGGCCAGGTATTCGCCGACCAGACGCGCGCCTTTACGGTTGTCCGGGCCTACGAAAGGCACGCTGATGTTTTTGCTTTTGACGATTGCCGGATCAAGTTGATTGTCGATGTTGATCACGGTAATACCGGCGTCGACGGCTTTCTTGATCACCGGCACCATGGCCTTGGAATCAGATGGCGCGATCACCAATGCGTTGACCTTGGCGAGAATCATCTGCTCGACGATGCGCGTTTGGCCGGCGGTATCAGTTTCATCTTTGATGCCGTTGGAGATCAGGTCGAAATCGGCGGAGTGTTCTTTCTGGTAGGCCTTGGCGCCGTCTTCCATGGTCAGGAAGAATTCGTTGGCCAGGGATTTCATGACCAGTGCGACTTTAGGTTTTTCGACAGATTCGGCGAACGCCGAGGAGACAGGTAGCGCGGCGGCGGTGGCAGCCAGCATAGCGACAGCAAGAAGACGTCCAGCGAATGGCAGCTTCATGGGTTCACTCCGATCTTATGATTATTGTGAGCAAAGGTTGCGCTGGCGTAAGCTGCGTGGTCTTCCCTACAAGGGAAACCAGCAGATAAAGCCGCGCAAACGTTTGCGTAGACCGAACTATGCGAATCCCGCCGACATTTGTCAATAAACAGAAATCAGTATTTTGCGGCAGGGCAAGTCATCGGACTCGCCCTCTTCTCATGCCGTGGTATTGACCACGCTGCCGGTGCTCGAACCCTTGGCCAACTCTTTGACCAAGCTGCCGGCCACTTGCATAAGTGCGGCATTGGTATCGGAGATCTGCCCTTGAATCGACATGACAATGGTGGCCTTGGCTTCCGGAGTTGAATAGCTCGCGGCTTGCGCGGCGGCCAATTGCTGCTGTTGTTCCTGCAACTGTTTTTGCAATTCCTGCAGGCGCTTGAGCAGCAGTTTCACGGTGACGCTTTGATTGCCGCCGCTTTCAGCCTTGCTCTCTTCCTGCGGCGCACCGCCGGTTCGTACCGTTTTGCTATCTGCCTCTTCCTTGCCCACTGCATTGGGTGACGCTTCTGCATCCGCTTTGGCCAGCGCATCGATCGTTGCCGCCGTTTTACCACCGATGGTGACCGCGCCGGGGTTGGCAAAACCGACTGTCAGTGACATGTGAAACTCCTGAAAAAATGGATTCCTTGAACAGGCATCGGCCTGCCTGACGCTTTCTTTAATAAGACGCTGGAAACGTCGGACTCCCGACAGGCAATCAACATCGCCATGCTTTCGGTGAGCCGAACATAAAAGTCCGTTCTGTTCGGAAAGCCGGATATGCACTTGGTTACGACACGCTATTGATCGAATAAATACTGATATAAATCATAAACTTAAACATTTTTCTCCCGCACAGTACGAATGGTACAGATCCTGCTCCCTACCCCTGCACCCCGGCATCCAGATCGGCCGGGGCGCATCTAGATGAACCTGCATCAGCACCGTCTCACTACTAGAGAGAAAAATAATGAAATCTGCTTTCAACACTTTGGTTCCGGGCGCTTTGGCCCTCCTTATGCTCCTGCCCACTGCCCTTCAGGCAAAAGAAGTCGAAACCCAGGCAAAACTCGCCAACGTCGTGGTACTTGCCACGGGCGGCACCATTGCCGGTGCGGGTGCCAGCGCCGCCAACAGCGCGACGTATCAGGCCGCCAAGGTCGGCGTCGAGCAATTGATCGCCGGCATTCCCGAGCTGAGCAAACTGGCGAACGTGCGTGGCGAACAAGTCATGCAGATCGCGTCCGAAAGCATCACCAACGACAACCTGCTGCAACTCGGTCGTCGTGTCGCCGAACTGGCTGACAGCAAAGACGTCGACGGTATCGTCATCACCCACGGTACCGACACCCTTGAAGAAACCGCGTACTTCCTCAATCTGGTGGAAAAAACCGACAAGCCGATCATCGTTGTCGGTTCGATGCGCCCAGGCACCGCCATGTCCGCCGACGGCATGCTCAACCTGTACAACGCGGTGGCCGTGGCCAGCAGCAAAGACGCGCGCGGCAAAGGCGTACTGGTGACCATGAACGACGAGATCCAGTCGGGTCGCGACGTCAGCAAAATGATCAACATCAAGACCGAAGCGTTCAAAAGCGCCTGGGGCCCGCTGGGTATGGTCGTTGAAGGCAAATCCTACTGGTTCCGCTTGCCAGCCAAGCGTCACACCATGGATTCGGAATTCGACATCAAGAACATCAAGAGCCTGCCTGACGTAGAAATCGCCTATTCCTACGGCAACGTGAGCGATACGGCCTACAAAGCCCTGGCCCAATCCGGCGCCAAAGCAATCATCCATGCCGGTACTGGTAACGGTTCGGTGTCTTCCCGCGTGGTGCCAGCGCTGCAAGAGCTGCGCAAGGAAGGCGTGCAAATCATTCGTTCGTCCCACGTCAACGCCGGCGGTTTTGTTCTGCGCAACGCCGAACAGCCTGACGACAAGTACGACTGGGTGGTTGCTAACGACCTGAACCCACAGAAAGCCCGCATTCTGGCGATGGTCGCGTTGACCAAAACCAACGACAGCAAAGAGCTGCAGCGGATGTTCTGGGAATACTGATTGACCTTCGCCCGGTCTTCTCTTGATCGGGCACACTTCACACCACTCGTTTACCGGACGAGTGGTGTGACGCTTACGACCCTTCTGCATTTTTCCTACAAAAAAATCGACTCGCCTCACATTAAAATCAAAAAACCGCTGTCAGAGGATTTTCTTGAATTTTAAGCAGTTGCGAAAATGCCTACAGTTAAATACTGTATGCACGTACAGCTTAATAAGGATAACCTCGTGGCCACCTCCCCTGATGCTCCTGACGCCTTTGAACGCATGGGTATGCGCGTTCAAAAGATCATCAATTCCCCTACCGCACAAAAAGCCAAAGCCGCACTGATCTTCCGTTTGCCGGACGAGCCGATGGATGAGTGGGAGCGCTTGCTTGAGGAAATCGACGAGAACGACAACGTTACCCTCGCCTATCGCGACGATGGTGGCGTGCAGATTTTTTGGGTTGTGCCGAAGGAAGATTGATTCAATGAGTGTCCGCTGTTTTGTTTTGCTGTTGTTGTCGTTCATCGCTTTTGGCGCACAGGCCGGAGCGCCACGCACGTTTTCTGAAGCCAAGAAGGCTGCGTGGAAGCTCTACGCGCCACAGTCCACGGAGTTTTATTGCGGGTGCAAATACTCCGGCAACAAAGTGGATTTGAAGGCCTGCGGTTATGTGCCGCGCAAGAACGCCAAGCGTGCGTCGCGCATCGAGTGGGAACACATCGTCCCGGCCTGGCAGATTGGCCATCAGCGCCAATGCTGGCAGGACGGGGGTCGCAAGAATTGCACACGCTACGATCCGACCTACCAGAAGGCCGAAGCCGATTTGCACAACCTGGTGCCGAGCATTGGCGAGGTCAACGGTGACCGCAGCAACTTCAGCTACGGCTGGCTGCCGGTGCAATCCGGTCAATACGGTTCGTGCCTGACCCAGGTCGATTTCAAAGCAAAGAAGGTCATGCCCCGCCCTTCGATTCGCGGCATGATCGCCCGCACCTATTTCTACATGAGCAAGCAATACGGCTTACGCATTTCGAAACAGGATCGGCAATTGTATGAAGCGTGGGACAAGACTTACCCGGTGCAAGACTGGGAGCGTCAACGCAATCAAAGCGTGGCGTGCGTGATGGGGCGCGGCAATGAGTTTGTCGGCCCGGTGAATATGAAAGCCTGCGGTTGATCGAACACGCAAAAGAAAGGCCTCGAACGTGATGTTCGAGGCCTTTTTTGTGGCTAGCTGCCGGCCTTGTTGTAGCGCCAGTAGCCCATCAGATTGAGCGACTCGCGCGGGATGCCGCAGTCTTTGATCAGGTACCTGCGCAAGCTCATCACTGCCGCGCTTTCTCCAGCGATCCAGCCGTAAAAACCTTCGGCGGCGGTTTCGGCGATTTCCCAGAGTATTTCTTTGTCGATATCAACCTCGGCGAGCTCCACAGCCTGGCCGACGGTTGAGGTGTTGATGGGCGGGACGGCTTTTTGCACCGCCTCAACCATCAATGTACCGGCGGTGGTTTTCTCGCGGATCAGCCACTCCACTGTGAGCCCCGGCCAATCGGGCACCGGCAGCATGTCCTGAGCGCTGTCGACTTCAAAGAACGCTTGAGTCTGGGGCGGAGCGGCTTTAGCGGCCAACAAATCAAGAATGCCCATGGCAGCCGGCAACGCGGTGCCGTCGGCGACCAGCAGAACCTGATTGAGGATCTGCGGCGGCTTCCATTCAAATCCTCCGGCGTCATTGGCCGAGAAGCGCCGGTCGGGCGCAAGGATCTGCATCGAGTCACCCGGTTGCGCACGAAGCGCCCAACGCGAGGCCGGACCGGTTTCGCCGTGCAGGACGAAATCGATATCCACTTCGCCTTGTTCGGCGCGCAAATGGCGAATGGTGTAAGTGCGCATCGCCGGGCGTCGATCAGCAATCATGGCCTTGAAGCGCGCGTACCAGCCTTCGCCTTGAGCCAGTCTGGCCGGCGAACCATCGGCCGCAGGGAAAAACAGTTTTACCCGTTGATCCGGCGCCCAGGTGGCCATGTCGTTGACCGAGGGATGGGCCAGGGTGATCCGCATCATGTGCGGGCTCAGTTGGGTTTTGCGTTGCAGGGTGACATCGAACAGCTTGTAGGGGTTGGAGGCCATGCGGAGCTCCTTTGGGAAATCGTGACTGACTCGTATAAGACGAGCCTGATCCGATGACCTTTAGGGCGCTCCGCTGAAAGGCAGGCTCACGGCGTGATCGGGTGCTCGATCACCACCGATTCAATATTTTGTTTCTTGGCTTTTACCAATGCCGCATCCACTTCTACTTTTCGCGCTTCGGCGTCGGCTTGCGAGTTGAACGGGCCGATCAGAATGCGCGGTTTGCCGCTGCTGTCTTTGATCACCGTCGGGATGAAAGCGTGCTCGATCAACCAGCCGCTCAGGTCGCTGACAGCCTGCGGGGTTTCGCCACGCACTTCGAGATCCCATTGCGGTGCAGCCGCCGCTGTTGGCGCCGTCACTGCTGCCGTTTGTGGTTTCGGTGCCTCAACGTTTTTGCCTTCACCACACCCGGCCAATACCAGTGCCGCGACCATCCAGACCAATTTACGCACAACGCTTTCCTCGAAATTCTCAAAGGCGCGATCTTAACATTCAAAAATACTTCGCGAGCCCCGCAAAATGGGCACAAAACAACGAGAATGATGATTGCAGCCTCTGTATAGTTACGCCCTGGGAATTAATGCCGCATCTGCGCGTCAGAAAGAGGCACCCAAACTGTGAGACTTCGCACTAATCTATACGTACCACCGACCTCTGCACTGTCTGAATCAGGTGCCCTACAAAGCAATCAAGGAGAAGACCATGCTGATACTCACCCGCAAAGTCGGTGAAAGCATAAACATTGGTGATGACATTACGATCACCATTCTGGGCGTAAGCGGCCAACAGGTTCGCATCGGCATCAACGCTCCAAAGAACGTTGCCGTACACCGTGAAGAGATCTATCAGCGCATCCAAGCTGGCCTGACCGCACCGGACAAGCCACAAACGCCCTGAGCCTCACAGCAGTCAGTAGCCAGTTAGCTTGCCCGAACGCAATGACTGGCTAAAGATTCATGCGCCGTCCTGCCATCCACCCCCACTTCGTTGGCCACGGCGCTTGATATGCTTTCCCGCCCCGCTTGATCCACCCTGCCCTCTGTTGAATCCGATACTACCCGCCAATCTTAAGGCTGGATGTCGGACGTTTCCGAGAGAGCACGGGGAATCCGCCCTCCTAACCGAACGTCACCCCTCGCGCCATTCCTGTTGCGGCGACAACCATCAGCACCAGCAATAGCGCTTCAGCGTGACTGATTCGTGCATAGATTTTTGCCCGCCCGGTATCAATCGGCTTGCCCTTTGCCAAAGCGATCCGCCATTTGATCAACGTAATCATCGGCGCGAGCTCCATCAGCAGAATCAGCACAAACAACGTCATCTTCAGATGGAACAGCGGCTGATGCAGGTAATAGTCGGTGCCTTTTTCATACCCACCGAAGGCCCGCATCCCGCCGGTGATCAGCAGGATCAACGCAGAGATACCCCATAGATTGTCAGCGAGCAAAACCCGCTTCGCCTCTCCGGTTCCGGCAGCGAGTCGACTGAACGCCGTCCCGCGCGTCAGTACCGCCCAGAAGCCCAGGGCAAACGCCAGTAGATGAACCGCTGCAAGAAACCAGTGAACCAGCATCGAGACACTCCCATCAGCAAGAGTCGGAAATCGGCCAGTCAGTAGTAGTCGAAAAAGTAGGGGTTTGCTCGCACAGATCTGTAGGACTTGTTACGTCCTTGCGCACGAAGAAGGGAAAAGCCAAATCGCAGGCAAAAAAAATCCCAAGCAGCTGATGGAAGCTTGGGATTTAAAAATGCATAAACCGTGGTGGTGAACGCGGAGCGGATGTTACTGAAATTCACAGTCTGTAACAAGGTGTTTTTGATAACCGGTTGGTTAAATAAAACCGTAACCCATTCAATATACGAATTATTTTTCATGGCCTCGGCGACGAACGGTGATCGCTTACCAAGGATTGGTTCGAATTTATAGATTCACAATCTCGACCAGTTTTTACGAGCAACCCCGGAGCAGATTCCCTGGAAAGGTCGACTGCATTCGACTTAATCACTTTCCACGCCGAACAACTCACTCAGGCAGAAAAAATGAATTACCTGATTCGGCATTCGGTCAAGAATTGTGAACGCAGTAAATCTGACGAGGTGCAGTAATGACTATCGAAGCAGAGACACTCGTACAACTGACCGAAGCGCTCCAGCAACGCGGCATGACTCTGGTATCAGACGTTGCATTCATCCGAGCGCCCTACCGGCATAACCATCGCTGGGTTTGCAGCGTAGAGTAAATAATCGACTGGATCTGTCTGTGGCAGCAGTCAGGATTGACGAAGACTCCTGCTCCAACGACTTTTGCAAATCGCAGACAACAAAAAAGGGCCCACCTTTCGGTGAGCCCTTCTAGACCGCCCAGCAGAGCGGATTTTGTTTGGTAGGCGCGATTGGACTCGAACCAACGACCCCCACCATGTCAAGGTGGTGCTCTAACCAACTGAGCTACGTGCCTGCTGTGAGGCGGCATTCTACGGAATTCCGGAGGGGTGTCAACACCTTTTTTTCACCTAACCCTATGAATATGCAAAATATTTAATTTCGAGTCGGCGACGAGGATTTTCCGGTGGCTGGCGGAGGTTTTTCAACTCGGGTAGGATCGATGCACTCGTAAAATATATTAAACAGAGGCTACAGGATGGCGAACACCCCTTACCCAGAGTCTTATTACGCTGCGTCGGCCAATGCCGTACCGCCCCGTCCTGTTTTGCAGGACGACGTGGAGACGGACGTCTGTGTGATCGGCGCCGGGTACACCGGGCTGTCCTCGGCGCTGTTTCTGCTGGAGAACGGGTTTCGCGTGACGGTGCTGGAAGCGGCCAAGGTCGGTTTTGGCGCATCGGGGCGCAATGGCGGGCAGATCGTTAACAGTTATAGCCGCGACATTGATGTGATCGAGCGCAGCGTCGGTCCGAAGCAGGCGCAACTGCTCGGGCAGATGGCGTTTGAAGGTGGGCGGATCATTCGTGAGCGTGTGGCCAAGTACAACATTCAGTGCGACTTGAAGGACGGCGGCGTGTTTGCCGCGCTGACTGCCAAGCAGATGGGTCATCTGGAATCGCAGAAGCGCCTGTGGGAGCGCTTTGGCCATACGCAACTTGAACTGCTGGATCAGCGCCGCATTCGCGAAGTGGTGGCGTGTGATCAATATGTCGGCGGCATGCTCGACATGAGCGGCGGGCACATTCATCCGCTGAACCTGGCGCTGGGTGAAGCGGCCGCTGTGGAGTCGTTGGGCGGCAGCATTTATGAGCAATCGCCCGCTGTGCGTATCGAGCGCGGCGCTAACCCGGTCGTGCATACGCCGCAGGGCAAGGTGAGGGCCAAGTTCATCATCGTCGCGGGCAACGCTTACCTCGGCAATCTGGTGCCGGAACTGGCAGCTAAGTCGATGCCGTGCGGTACGCAGGTGATCACCACCGAGCCGCTGGGTGATGAGCTAGCGAAAGCGCTGTTGCCGCAGGATTACTGCGTCGAGGACTGCAACTACTTGCTCGACTATTACCGACTGACCGGCGACAAGCGTCTGATCTTCGGCGGCGGCGTTGTTTACGGCGCCCGGGATCCGGCGAACATCGAGGCGATCATCCGTCCGAAAATGCTCAAGGCATTTCCGCAGCTCAAGGATGTGAAGATTGATTACGCCTGGACAGGAAATTTCCTGCTGACCTTGTCGCGTTTACCGCAGGTTGGGCGACTGGGTGACAACATCTATTACTCGCAGGGCTGCAGCGGTCATGGCGTGACGTACACGCATCTGGCGGGCAAGGTGTTGGCTGAGGCATTGCGCGGTCAGGCTGAGCGTTTTGATGCGTTTGCGGATTTGCCGCATTACCCGTTCCCGGGCGGGCAGATGTTGCGCACGCCGTTTGCGGCGTTGGGGGCTTGGTATTACGGGTTGCGGGATAAGTACGGCTTTTAAATTCGAGCTATGGAAACCCTGTGGTGAGGGGATTTATCCCCGATGGGTCGCGCAGCGGCCCCAAAAAATGGGACTGCTACGCAGTCCATCGGGGATAAATCCCCTCGCCACAAATGCGTCTATGACTTAATCAGAGCTGGTCGCGAGCGATGCCGCTACGAATCCGCAGGATATCGGCGAGTACCGCCAAGGCAATCTCCGCCGGCGTCTTGCTGCCAAGGTTAAGCCCGATCGGCGCATGAATTCGCGCCAACTCACTCTCCCCCAGCCCGCCAATCCGGCGCAGGCGCTCAAAGCGTTTCTGCGATGTCTGCAGCGAACCCATCACGCCAATGTAGAACGCTTCGGTACGCACTGCCTCCATCATCGCCAGATCGTCAATGCGCGGATCGTGGGTCAGGGCCACCACCGCCGTATCACGGTGGCAGCCACCATCGGCAATAAACACCGATGGCAGTTGCCGACGAATTTCCACGCCATTGAGCACCACACCTTCAAGCACTTCATCGCGCGGATCGCAGAGAATCACTTCAAAGCCGAGGCCGACCGCAAACTCGGCACACGCCTGCGCCACACTGGAGTAACCGGCGAGCAACAAACGTTGCGCCGCGCCGATGCGGATACGCACCCGATCAATCTCACGCTCGATGCGCGCACCCTGCTCGCGATCAGCGAACAGGCTGCGCGCACCGCTGGCCAGATCGACCTCGCGAATCAATCGACGCTGACCAAGCAGCGCCGATTCCAACTCACGCAGATGCGCCTGCACCTCGCAGTCAGCGTCAAACTTCTCAACCAGCACATCAAGAATGCCGCCGCACGGCAGGCTGACCCGCGAGCGCGGATCGTCGCCTTCGCCATAACGCACGACGTTGATCGCATCGAGAAATGCACCTTCGGCGACGCGCTCAAGAAAGTCTTCCTCGACGCAGCCACCCGACAGCGATCCGATCCACTGCCCGCCTTCGTTCACCGCCAGCAGCGAACCCGGCGCGCGCGGCGCCGAGCCGTAGGTGGTCAGCACGGTGCAGAGCCAAATGCGCTGCCCCGCCACCGACCACTCCAGCGCTCGCCGAACCACTTGCAGATCGAGATGCTGCATGTCAGTGCGCCTTGTGCTCGATGGATGGTGCGTCAGCTTGCAGCTTCTGCACGTCGCCCACCGCCAGTTCAGCCGACTGACCACCCCAACCTTGACGCAGATAGTTGAGCAGATCAGTCAGTTGTTCAGGCTTGAGTTTGTCGGCGAAACCCGGCATCGGCTGCATGCGCTCGAAACCGGAGAATTTCTGCTCGCCGATACCGTCCTCGATCACGCGCAGCAGGTTGCGCGGATCTTCCAGACGCAGCGTGGTGTTGCCGCGCATGGCCACCGCGATGTGCGGTTTGCCTTCGCCACCGACCGCATGGCAACCGGCGCAGACGTTCAGGTATTCCTGCTGACCGCGCTGGGCACTGGCGCTGAGTTTCTCGACCGGCACTTCAACCAGCGTTTTGGCTGCCGGCGGTTTGTCGCCAAGCAGGAACGTCGCCATCGCCGCCAGATCCTGATCGCTCAAACCCTGAGTGCTGTTGTGGAACACCGGGAACATCTCGTTGAACATCGTGCCTTGCGCGCTCATGCCGTGCTTGAGGAACGTGCTCAGATCCTGTTCGTTCCAGCCGCGCGCGGCCAGATCAGTGGCCAGCAGGCTTGGCGCCAGATAACCATTGAGGATGCCGCCCGTCAGGCGCTTGTCCAGTTCCATCGCGCCCGGCAGGCCGCGTGGCGTGTGGCATTCGCCGCAGTGGCCGAGGACTTCGACCATGTATTGGCCGCGCTTCCACGCTTCACTTTTGCCTTCGGCCGGCTCCAGTTTCAGGGCTTTGCCGTACAGCACGTTCCAGCCCATCAGGCCCAGACGCACGTTGAACGGGAAGCTCAAACTGGTGACCGGCGCCGCGCGCTCGATCGGCTCGATGGTTTTCAGGTACGCATGGATCGCGTCCGAATCTTCGCGCGGCATCAGGTGATACGAGGTGTATGGCATCGCAGGGTACAGGTTCGCACCGTCGCGACGCTTGCCTTCGGTCAGCGCGGCGAAGAACTCGTCATCGTTGTACAAACCGATGCCGTGTTCTTTGCTCGGCGTGATGTTGGTGCCGTAGATCGTGCCGAACGGCGAGACGATCGGCAGCCCGCCGGCAAACGGCGCGCCGCCCGGTGCGGTGTGGCACGCCATGCAGTCAGCGCCGCGAGCCAGATACTCGCCGCGTTTGACCTGATCATCGGCGTGAGCAAACAACACCGGCGCAGCCAGACCGACCGCCAGGGTCAGTCGGGTCAGAAAAAGCTTCATGCTTAACCCTCCTTGACCAGGCCGAGATCGGTCAGCACGTTGCGGGTGGCGTTGTAGTAACGCACGTACCCGGTGCAACGGCAGATGTGATGGCCGAGGCTGTCTTCGATGACTTGCTCGAGTTTGCTTTGCACGGTCGGCTGGCGTTGCAGCTTCTCGACCAGCACGGTCGCGGCGTTGACGAAGCCCGGCGCGCAGTAGCTGCACTGGAAGGCGAACTCATCGACGAAACGCTGCTGGATCGGGTTCAGCTCAGTGACCTGGCCCGCTTCGTCACGCTTGGCGTGGGATTCGATGGTGCGGACTTTCTTGCCTTCGAAGTAATGCGCGCCGGTGATGCAGGTGCGCACTTCTTCGCTGGTGCCGTCCGGGTTATCGACAATCACCACGCAAGCGTGGCAGATGCCTTGACCGCAGCCCAGACGCGAGCCGGTGAGGTTTTTGTATTCGTGCAGGTAGTCGATCATCGGCAGGTCATCAGGGATGTCCACCGGGCCGACGGATTGACCATTGAGGGTCAGTTGAAGCGGACGGTTAGCCATTGAGGGCCTCCTTGATGCGCGCTGGAGTGATAGGCAGATCGCGAACACGTTTACCGATGGCATGCGCCACGGCGTTACCGATGGCCCCGACAACCGGGATCATCACCACTTCAGCGATGCCTTTGGACGGATCGCTCGGCGACAGTGCAGGGAGAATCTCCGACGTCTGTTTCCACACGGCAACGTGACGCGCCATCGGCAGACGGTAACGGTTGAAGTTCCAGTCACCCTCCCCCGGCCCGCCTTCGTACAGCGGCATCTCTTCCATCAGTGCGTGACCGATGCCCATGGCGATACCGCCTTCGAGCTGGCCCTTGACCAATTCTTCAACCAACACACGACCGCACTCGACCCACGAATGGTGGTTGAGCACTTCAACATCCAGCGAGCCTTTGTTGACCTTCAGCTCGACCAGCGTGGCGACCGGGCTGTAGTAAGTCACGGCAGCGTTGTTCAACTGAACAACCGGGTAGTTGATGTTCTGGCGATCCAGCAGATGGAAACCAGACGTGGTCATCAACGCTTTCTTGGCTTTCGGCGCACCATCACCGTATTTCACCGCCAGACCGTCGAGCGGCAGACGCTCGCGCACGCCGTCGATGCTGTATTCGGCCTCAGCCCAGCTCCAGCGGTTGAACGCATGAACGGTGGCGCCGGTGACCAGACCACGCTCGTGAGCGTGCTTGGCCAGTTCTTCGAAGGTCAGCGGCTGCATGCCGTTGGCAGTCAGCTTGCCATCCACCCAGTGCGCATCTTCGCGACGCACGACGTATGGGTTGGCTTGGCCGCCGTAGGGGCCCTGACGCCAGATCTCCATGGCCGCCGGCCACAAACCGTTGTTGAACAACACGCGGGCTGCTTCACGGGTGGCGTGACTGAAGTAGTAAGCCGAGTTAGTCGCGGACGACGCCGAGGCCAACTTGCCGACCCAGCGCGGGTTGCGCAGCAGGTTATCTTGGTCGGCCTGGCTCATGATGTAAGGGTTGCCGCTGGTGATCAGCTGCATTTCCTTCCATTCGGTTTCGCCAGTCTTCACTTCGTGGGCCGGGCTGCCGAGGAAATCGGCGACGACCAAGGCTTGCGACGTAGACATGCCGGTGCCGATTTCGATACCGATGTGGCGCAAGGTGATGCGACCGTCAGCGGTGAATTCGATGCTGGCCATCGGCGCTTCAGAACCGGTGCCAAAGTCTTTCTGGCAGATGGCGAAACCAACGCCGTACCAGTTATCCGGGTCAGCGGCTTCGCGCTGCTTCTTGATCGCGTCGCGGTTTTTCCAGACTTCGTGTGCAGCGGCCTTGTCGAGAATCTCGTGCAAACGCAGAGCACCGGCCGGGATCGCGCCCTGGGTGTTTTTCATCCCCGAACGCAGCGCGTTCTTGCGGCGCAGTTCGATGGCATCGACGTTCAGGCGATCGGCGATTTCGTCGACCATCATTTCGGTCGCCGCCATGCTTTGCAGGGTGCCGTAACCGCGCATCGAACCCGCTTCAACACCACGCGAGTGATACGCGGTGACTTGCAGGTCGTTCTGCGGCATGTAGTAAATCGACTGCGCAGCCGTGGCGCCCACAGCAGCTACTGACGGGCTGTAGTTGATCCGGCCACCGCCGTCGACGCTCATATCAGCGAGGAAAACCTTGAAGGTCTGATCGTTCTTGTCCACGGCCAACTGGTAGCGAATGTCGAACGGGTGACGCTTGATGCCGCTCTGGAACTGCTCGTAACGGTCGTTGGCCAGACGCACTGGCACACCGGCGCCGTACAGCGCAGCGAGGGCTGCGTAGTAAACGAAGATGTTGTGGTCTTTGGAACCGTAACCCACGGTGTAACCCGGGTGCATGTTCAGGTTGTCCAGGCCGAAGCGCGACGGCGAAATCATTTTCGCGGTCTCGGTCGCCGCTTCCAATGGGCACTGGGTAGCCACCACGAAATGCAGGGTCTTGGTTTTCGGGTCGTACCAGCCGTTGCCGTTGTCCGGCTCCATGGCGGCCGGCTCGATCGACGGCGTCTTGTAGCGCTCATCGAACACCAGCCAGTTGTCCGGCGGCGTGTTGATCTGCCCCTTCATGCGATCGGCGTAGAACAGGCCACGCTCGGTGAGATTACCGTGCAGGTTCGGCTGGGAATTCCACACCGGGCGACGGTTTTTCAGCATCGGGAACAGGATCGAATCCTTGAGGCTGGCGAATTCGTCTTCATCTGCCGAGGTCGGGCCGCCCACGCGCACGTAGCGGAAGCTGCCGTAGGGATCGCCTTCGTAGAACGGCACTTTGGCGCCGTAACGAATCGCTTTGTCATTGAATTTGAGTTTGTTCTTGGCCTGACGGAAACGCTCGAAGTCGTTCCAGATCAGGATCGCTACCGGGTGACCGATGAACATCGGCACTTTGCCCTCAGGCAGCAGCGGATCCGGTGCATGCTCCTCAGGGAAGACGATACCGTCCTTGTCCAGATCGGCAGCGGTGACGATGCGGTCAGGCTGCAGATCGGCGCCAAGCCACGACAGGTCGTAGCCGGCATAGATATGGTCGGCCTTGATGGTTTTCAGCAGCATGGCGTGGCCTTGCTGCTCGGGCCAGCCCGGCATGTCCTTGGAGCGGATGTCGCGAGCAAAGACTTTGCTGCCGCAGACTTTCGACAAGGCATCGTTACGCTGGCGCGCTTTGCCATTGTTGCCGAGCCATTTTTCGGACGGCACGGTCACGCTGTTTTCCATCAAGGCAGCCAGCGCCTGGGTGCTGAGCGGCGTAAGCGTGACGCTCACACCCGCCACCAGCCCGCCCTGGAGGAACGAGCGCCGGGTTATTTCACGGTTGGACATGGATCATCCTCTGGACGGTTATACATCCGCCCTTCTGGTTATCTACTGGGGAATCTCGAGTCTTGCAGAAGCCCTTCTTGGCTAAACGAAGGACGAAATGACAGTGCAAAGCTGACCGAAAGGTTAACTTTAAAGGTTTCTGCGCTCGCAGCAAACAACCAGATACAAATTTCTGACTAAAGAATCAAAAAAGACAATGCGACGTGGCACCGCAGGATGGTTACAGGCATCCCTTGTAGGAGCTGTCGAGTGAAACGAGGCTGCGATCTTTTGATCCTGTTTTTTTCGATCAAGATCAAAAGATCGCAGCGTGCCGCAGCTCCTACGGGAGCCGGGTTGCGTGATGGGAGCGGAGGTCAAATTTCAGACACAAAAAACCCCGGTCTTTCGACCAGGGTCTTTGCTATCGATTCCGAATCAACCAACGGTTGCTTTCGGTGCTTCAAGGCGTTCAGTGATCCTTGAAGCAGATATGGCGCAGCGGACGGGACTCGAACCCGCGACCCCCGGCGTGACAGGCCGGTATTCTAACCGACTGAACTACCGCTGCGTATCGCTTTGAGCTTGCGCTCAAGTAACTCGTTTTGATTGAAAGCTTCGGTGCTTTTCAATCGCGAACCAGACAATGTCTGACTCGTTCAATATGGCGCAGCGGACGGGACTCGAACCCGCGACCCCCGGCGTGACAGGCCGGTATTCTAACCGACTGAACTACCGCTGCGCGTCGGTGCAGGCACTTTCAGCCTACGTTCTTGCTTACGCAAGTTTCTCGGGAGTGGTGGGTGATGACGGGATCGAACCGCCGACATTCTGCTTGTAAGGCAGACGCTCTCCCAGCTGAGCTAATCACCCGTTTGCATCTCCGAGGCCGCGAAATTTACGCAGGTAGCGAACCTAAGTCAATAGCAGGATTGAAGTTTTTCTAAAAAAGACGAAATTGTTTCCATCCTGCGAGAGCACCTTCGCGAGCAAGCCCGCTCCCACAGGGGAATGCATTCCAAATGTGGGAGCGAGCCTGCTCGCGAAGGCGTCAGTTCATTCAACGCAAATTCAATAGAAAAAGGCGATCTACTCGCTATAGATCATCTTTTTCGTCATGCCGCCATCGACGACGAATTCCTGCCCGGTGACAAACCCGGCATTCCTCGACAGCAACCACGCAACCATCGCCGCCACGTCTTCGACCGCCCCTACCCTGCCCGCCGGATGCTGAGCATGATCGGCATCAGCCAAAGGCTCCGCTCGACGCACCGAAGGATCGCGCGCATCGATCCAGCCCGGGCTGACCGCGTTAACACGAATCTCCGGCCCCAGACTGATCGCCAATGCATGCGTCAGCGCCAACAACCCGCCCTTGCTCGCCGCGTACGCCTCAGAGTCGGCTTCCGATTGCCGCGCACGGGTCGACGCCAGATTGACGATCGAACCGTTGTGAGCGCGTAGGTACGGCGCGCAGTGCTTGGCCAGCAACATCGGCCCACTGAGGTTCACCGCCAACACACGATTCCAGTAGGCCAGATCGAGGCTTTCCAGGGTGATGTTGTGCGGATCAGCCACGGCCGCGTTGCACACCAAAGCGTCGAGACGACCAAACTGCCCCAACACCTCCGCTACACCGAGCGCGACCTGAGCCTCATCGGCAACGTCCATGGCGATGAACCAGGCACTTTCGCCCAGCACCTTCGCCACTTTCGAACCGCGCGCGCGGTCAAGATCGGTCAGCACCACTTGCCAGCCTTCGCTGATCAGCCATGCCGCAATCCCCAGACCGATACCGCGCGCAGCACCCGTGACCAGCGCAACGCGGCCATGGGTACCAGGTTTCGGGGTCGACAACTCGATCACAGCGCTGCCAGACCGCGCGCCAGATCGGCTTGCAGATCCGCCACGTCTTCCAGACCGACCGCAATGCGGATCAGGCTGTCACGGATTCCCGCTGCTTCACGCTCTTGCGGCGCGAGACGGCCGTGGGAGGTGGTGCTCGGATGGGTGATCGTGGTTTTGCTGTCGCCGAGGTTGGCGGTGATCGAAATCAGTCGAGTCGCATCGATAAAGCGCCACGCGCCCTCTTTGCCCCCCTTGACCTCAAAGCTCACCACCGCGCCGAAGCCTTTCTGCTGACGCTGGGCCAGTTCGTGCTGCGGATGGCTCTTGAGGCCGGCGTAATGGACTTTCTCGATGCCGTCCTGCTGCTCCAGCCATTCGGCCAGTTGCTGGGCGTTGGCGCAGTGCGCCTTCATCCGCAGGTTGAGGGTTTCCAGACCCTTGAGGAAGATCCACGCATTGAACGGGCTCAGGGTCGGCCCGGCAGTACGCAGGAAACCAACGATTTCTTTCATCTGCTCGCTGCGACCGGCGACCACGCCGCCCATGCAACGGCCTTGGCCGTCGATGAACTTGGTCGCCGAATGCACGACGATGTCCGCGCCCATTTTCAGCGGCTGCTGCAAGGCTGGCGTGCAGAAGCAGTTGTCGACCACCAGCATCGCGCCTTTGGCGTGCGCGATTTCTGCCAGCGCGGCGATATCGACCAGCTCCGCCAGAGGATTGGACGGCGACTCGACGAAGAGCAATTTGGTGTTCGACTTGATTGCCGCATCCCAACTCGACAGGTCGGCCAGTGGCACATAGTCGACTTCCACGCCGAAACGCTTGAAGTACTTCTCGAACAGGCTGATGGTCGAACCGAACACGCTGCGCGAGACCAACACGTGATCGCCAGCACTGCAAAGGCTCATCACCACCGCCAGAATCGCGGCCATGCCGGTTGCGGTGGCAACGGCTTGCTCGGCGCCTTCCAGCGCAGCAATGCGCTCTTCGAACGCGCGCACGGTCGGGTTGGTGTAACGCGAGTAAACGTTGCCCGGCACTTCGCCGGCAAAGCGCGCGGCCGCGTCGGCGGCAGTGCGGAACACGTAACTGGAGGTGAAGAACATCGGATCACCGTGCTCACCTTCCGGCGTACGGTGCTGACCGGCACGTACGGCCAGGGTATCGAACGCTACGCCTTCAAGGTCGCTGTCCAGCCGACCGGCATCCCATTCCTGACTCATGCTGTCACTCCTTGCGCTGTTCTCGAAAATAGAAAGTCAGATACAAAACCGGCCCCTCAGGGCCGGTAGAAACTCAGTTGTTGTACAGATCGATGATCGCACTGACCGCTTGGGTCTTGATCTTCGAGGAGTCGTTACGCGCCTGCTCGATCTTGTCCAGATACGCCTCATCGACGTCGCCGGTAACATATTTGCCGTCGAACACCGCGCAATCGAAGCTCTCGATCTTGATCTTGCCGCCACCGACCGCTTCGATCAAGTCAGGCAAGTCCTGATAGATCAGCCAGTCAGCGCCGATCAGATCCGCCACGTCCTGGGTCGAACGGTTGTGTGCAATCAACTCGTGAGCGCTTGGCATGTCGATGCCGTAGACGTTCGGGAAGCGCACCGCCGGAGCAGCCGAGCAGAAGTAGACGTTTTTCGCGCCGGCTTCGCGGGCCATCTGGATGATCTGCTTGCACGTGGTGCCGCGCACGATCGAGTCGTCGACCAGCATCACGTTCTTGCCGCGGAATTCCAGCTCGATGGCGTTGAGCTTCTGGCGCACCGACTTCTTGCGCGCTGCCTGGCCCGGCATGATGAAGGTACGGCCGATGTATCGGTTCTTGACGAAGCCTTCGCGGAATTTCACGCCCAGGTGGTTCGCCAGCTCCAGTGCCGCAGTACGGCTGGTGTCCGGAATCGGGATAACCACGTCGATGTCGTGCTCTGGACGCTCGCGCAGAATCTTCTCGGCGAGTTTCTCACCCATGCGCAGACGAGCCTTGTACACCGACACGCCGTCGATGATCGAATCCGGACGCGCCAGATAAACGTGTTCGAAGATGCATGGGGTCAGCGAAGGATTGGTCGCGCACTGACGGGTGTGCAGCTTGCCCTCTTCAGTGATGTAAACCGCTTCGCCCGGCGCCAGGTCGCGAATCAGGGTGAAACCGAGCACGTCCAGGGAAACGCTTTCCGAGGCGATCATGTACTCGACGCCTTCGTCGGTGTGACGCTGGCCGAACACGATCGGACGGATGCCGTGCGGGTCACGGAAACCGACGATGCCGTAACCGGTGATCATCGCGACCACCGCGTAACCGCCGACGCAACGGTTGTGCACGTCGGTCACGGCGGCAAACACGTCTTCTTCGGTCGGTTGCAGCTTGCCGCGCTGGGCCAGCTCGTGAGCGAACACGTTCAGCAGTACTTCCGAGTCGGAACTGGTGTTGACGTGCCGCAGATCGGATTCGTAGATCTCTTTGGCCAACTGTTCAACGTTGGTCAGGTTACCGTTATGCGCCAGGGTGATGCCGTAAGGCGAGTTGACGTAAAACGGCTGAGCCTCGGCCGAAGTCGAGCTGCCCGCGGTTGGATAGCGGACGTGACCGATACCCATGTGGCCGACCAGACGCTGCATGTGACGCTGTTGAAACACGTCACGCACCAGGCCATTGTCCTTGCGCAGGAACAACCGGCCATCATGGCTGGTCACGATACCGGCAGCGTCCTGGCCGCGGTGCTGGAGCACGGTTAGCGCGTCATACAGCGCCTGATTGACGTTCGACTTACCGACGATACCGACGATGCCACACATGCGACGCAACCCCTACTTAATGGATCTGAACTGAACAACACTCACTGAGGCGTTTTCGCCGACGGCAAGAGTTGCTCCTTGAACGGAATATCAGCGGGTACGCTGATTCCGCTGGCAAGCCACTGACTGCTCCACCCGAGGATCAGGTTTTTGGACCAGTCGGCGACCAATAGAAACTTGGGAACGAGTTGGGATTCTTTCCACCACCCGTCCTGCTGTACCGGCCCCAGGCTCAACAGCCCGATCGCCACAACCACCAGCAACACGCCACGCGCTGCGCCGAAGGCCATGCCGAGGAATCGATCGGTCCCGGACAACCCGGTGACGCGTACCAACTCGCCGATAAGATAATTGATCATTGCGCCCACGATCAGTGTGGCGACAAACATGATGGCACAGCCCGCGATCACGCGAGCCGATGGGGTTTCGATGTATCCGGCGAGGTACTCGGACAATGAACCACCGAACATCCAGGCGACGACTCCTGCGATGATCCAGGTCACCAGCGATAATGCTTCTTTGACGAAGCCGCGGCTCAAACTGATCAAAGCGGAGATGGCGATGATTGCAACGATCGCCCAGTCAACCCAGGTAAATGGCACAGTGCAGCCTACAGACGGATAAGGCGGCGCATTTTAGCAGAGCGCATGCCTCTCGGTAAGCTGCGATTGTCAGTGCATTTCAATCGAGGCGATAGTTTTTAGCCGCGCTCAGGCTGGAAGCGCACGACAAAACCCTTGAGGTTCTGCTGACGGCTCAAAAGATCACGCAAACGATCGGCTTCAGCGCGCTCGATCAGCGGGCCGACAAACACCCGATTCTTGCCATCGGCCGTACGGATATAGGCGTTGTAACCCTGGCTGCGCAGGGTTTTCTGCAGGCTTTCGGCGCTGGCACGGCTCGACAGGCTAGCCAGTTGCACCGACCAGCTCACCGACAGACCGTTGGCATCGACGCGACTTTGCGTGGTGTCCGGCTTGCTCGCTGCGGCGCTCGGGCCGGCAGTAATCGGCTGAGCAGGCGCAGGAATCGGTTTTGAGGTTGGCGGCGGCGTTGTCGGTTTGACGATCTGCGCTGGCACTACCGGTGCGGCGGCGATCGGTGCCGAAGGCGCTTCTTGCTCGGCAACCTCTTCGTCCGTCGGCACAGGCTCTTGCGGCAAGGCTTGCGGCTCAGGCACGGCGACCGGCTCGACCTGCACTTGCGGCACGGTCGGGGCTTGCGGGGCAGCCGGTGCTTCCACGACAACCTGACGCTGTTCGTCCTGACGCGAAAACAGCATCGGCAGGAAAATCACCGCCAACGCCACCAGCACCAGAGCGCCAACCATGCGCTGCTTGTACGCTTTATCCAGCAAAGCCATTTGCCGCTTCCTCCGTGGAGCGCCGGGCCAACCATTCAAGGGCCTCGGCGACACAATAAAATGATCCGAACAACAGAATCTCGTCGTCGCTCGTCGCCACTGCGCATTGACCGTCCAGGGCGGCGGCGACACTGTCGTAAGACGTGACCGACGCACCAAGGTTCTGCAATGCCGCGTTTAATTCAGCCACCGGAAGTGCGCGCGGCGAATCCAGCGGCGCGACAGCCCAATGCTCGACACTAGCATTCAATTCGCCGACAACACCATCCAGATCCTTGTCGGCCAACAAACCGAACACTGCCAGGCGCTTGCCGACCGGTGGCCGCGAGGCCAGCCGACGGGCCAGATACTCGGCCGCGTGCGGGTTATGCCCCACATCCAGCAACACATTCAGGCGTTTGCCGTTCCACTCGAACGAACGGCGATCCAGACGCCCGACCACGCGAGTCGCCTGCAAGGCGGCAATGATCTGCTCGGCATGCCACGGCAAACCGAGCAACAAATACGCCTGCAACGCCAGCGCAGCGTTCTCCATCGGCAGATCGAGCAACGGCAAGTCGCGCAGTTCGACAGCCTGCCCCTGCGCATCGGTACCGCGCCACTGCCAGTGCTGATCGGTGATACCGAGATCGAAATCACGCCCACGCAGGAAGAACGGACAGGCCAGTTCGCGCGCCTTGTCGAGCAACGGTTGCGGAGGATTCAGATCGCCACACAAGGCAGGTTTGCCCTGACGGAAAATCCCGGCCTTCTCGAAAGCCACGGATTCGCGGGTGTCGCCCAGATAATCGGCGTGATCGACGCCAATGCTGGTGACCAGCGCGATGTCGGCATCGACTACGTTGACCGTGTCCAGACGCCCGCCCAGCCCAACTTCGAGCACCACAGCGTCGAGTTTTGCCTGTTGAAACAGCCAGAACGCCGCGAGGGTGCCCATTTCGAAGTAGGTCAGGGAAGTGTCGCCGCGCCCGGCCTCAACCGCAGCAAAGGCTTCGCACAGCTGTGCGTCAGTGGCTTCGAGGCCATTGAGCTGCACCCGCTCGTTGTAACGCAGCAGGTGCGGAGAATTGTAGACACCGACGCTCAGGCCCTGCGCACGCAGCAATGAAGCCACGAATGCGCAGGTCGAACCCTTGCCGTTGGTGCCGGTGACCGTAATCACCCGAGGCGCCGGCTGGCCCAGCCCCATGCGGGACGCTACCTGTTGCGAACGCTCCAGGCCCATGTCGATGGCCGACGGATGCAACTGCTCAAGGTAGGCGAGCCATTCGCCAAGGGTGCGCTCGGTCATAGGCCAGCAGGTACCGGTGGAACCACGATCGGCTCGATTGGCGCGGCGACGAATTTCGGCGTCGGCTTGCCAGTCATTTGTGCCAGCAGGTTACCCAGACGCGGGCGCAGTTCCTGACGGTGGATGATCATGTCGATCGCGCCGTGTTCCAGCAGGAATTCGCTGCGCTGGAAGCCTTCCGGCAGTTTTTCACGCACGGTTTGTTCGATAACGCGCGGGCCGGCAAAACCGATCAGGGCTTTCGGCTCACCGACGATCACGTCGCCGAGCATCGCCAGACTCGCGGAAACACCGCCGTAGACCGGGTCGGTCAGCACGGAGATGAACGGAATGCCTTCTTCACGCAGACGCGCCAGCACAGCCGAGGTCTTGGCCATCTGCATCAGCGAGATCAGCGCTTCCTGCATGCGCGCACCGCCGGAAGCGGCGAAGCAGATCATCGGGCAACGGTTTTCCAGCGCGTAGTTGGCAGCGCGGACAAACCGCTCACCAACGATGGCGCCCATGGAACCGCCCATGAAGCTGAATTCAAACGCCGAAACCACCACCGGCATGCCCAGCAGGGTGCCGCTGACCGAGATCAGCGCGTCTTTCTCGCCGGTCTGCTTTTGCGCAGCCACCAGGCGATCCTTGTACTTTTTGCCGTCGCGGAATTTCAGACGGTCAACCGGCTCCAGATCGGCGCCCAGTTCGTTGCGACCTTCGGCATCGAGGAAGATGTCGATGCGCGCACGTGCGCCGATGCGCATGTGGTGGTTGCACTTGGGGCAAACGTCCAGGGTCTTTTCCAGCTCCGGACGATACAGCACAGCCTCGCAAGACGGGCATTTGTGCCAAAGACCTTCAGGCACCGAGCTCTTCTTGACCTCGGAACGCATGATCGAAGGGATCAGTTTGTCTACTAACCAGTTGCTCATGCTTTCTTTCTCCAGTACCGGCGGCCCGAACCTTTCGATTCGCAACCCCGCGTATGCCCTTGAGCTAAATTCATGTGTGCGGCGATGGTTGGTGAACCGCCACGGTCAGCGCGAAACATGACCTGCGTGCAATCCAGACAACCCTCAGCCACGCTTGCTTTGTGCAAGTGCATTGATGGACGGCGGCAGACTGCCAGCCGTCACATCGACGATGTATTGCTGCGCACTGCTTGGATAAATGCGCGGATCTTTGCGTGATCCTTGATGCCCTTGCTCGCCTCTACCCCGCCGCTGACGTCTACGGCGTAGGGTTTTACCTGGGCCACGGCGCCCGCGACGTTTTCCGGGGTCAGGCCGCCGGCCAGAATCAACGGCTTGCTCAAACCTTGCGGAATCAAAGACCAGTCGAACGCCTCACCGGTTCCGCCAGGCACGCCTTCAACATAGGTGTCGAGCAACACACCGCTGGCGCTTGGGTAGGCATCTACAGCTGCGGCGATGTCGTCGCCAGCCTTTACCCGCAACGCTTTGATGTACGGGCGATGCCAGCCTTCACAGTCTTCAGCGACTTCATCACCGTGGAACTGCAGCAGATCCAGCGGCACCGCATCGAGGATTTCCCCCAACTCGCAGCGGCTGGCGTTAACGAACAGGCCCACGGTGGTCACAAACGGCGGCAACGCCTGGATGATCGCCCGCGCCTGCTGCACGGACACTGCGCGCGGGCTCTTGGCGTAAAACACAAATCCGATCGCATCCGCCCCGGCCTCGACGGCGGCCAGCGCATCTTCTATGCGGGTAATCCCGCAGATCTTGCTGCGAACGGCTGACATGTCGAGAAAAACTCCAAGGCAAAATCCGGGAAAGTCCCGGATGGTAACAAAAGCGTTCGAGGGCGTCAGCCGCCAAGTTCCGAGAATCCCGTAAGGAAATGTGGCCCGATAAAACGCTCGGGTAACGGGAATTCATCGTGGTACTCGACCTGCACCAGATATAGGCCGTACGGATGCGCTGTCACCCCGCCGGAGCGGCGTTCACGGCTTTCCAGCACTTCCTTCATCCACTCGACCGGCCGCTCGCCCGCACCGATGGTCATCAGGACGCCAGCGATGTTACGCACCATGTGATGCAGGAAGGCGTTGGCGCGGATGTCGAGGACGATCATCTTGCCGTGGCGGGTGACGCGCAGGTGATGCATCTTCTTGATCGGCGACTTGGCCTGGCACTGACCGGCACGAAACGCGCTGAAGTCATGCGTACCGATCAAGTGCTGCGCGGCCTCGGCCATGCGCTCGACGTCGAGCGGGCGGTGGTTCCAGGTGATTTCTTCGTTGAGGTGCGCCGGACGGATCTGATCGTTGTAGATCACGTAGCGATAACGGCGGGCGATGGCTTTGAACCGTGCATGGAAATGCGCCGGCATCACCCGCGCCCAACTGACGCTGATGTCGTGGGGCAGATTGATGTTGGCGCCCATGACCCAGGCTTTCAGCGAGCGATCGACCGTGGTATCAAAATGCACCACTTGCCCGCAGGCATGCACACCGGCGTCGGTACGCCCGGCGCACTGCAAGGAAACCGGCGAGTTGGCGACTTTCGACAGGGCTTTTTCGAGCTCTTCCTGCACCGTGGCCACACCCGTCAACTGGCGTTGCCAGCCGCTGTAGCGCGAGCCTTTGTATTCAACGCCCAGCGCAACGCGGTAAAAGCCGTCGGGGGCCATTTCGGCGACCGGGTTATCTATGTTTGCCAAGGTGGGACAGCCTGCTGTTTTTGCAAAGGCGGGCATTATAAGGCCTCAAGATCAAAAGATCGCAGCCTTCGGCAGCTCCTGCACAGAAATCCGCATTCCCCTGTAGGAGCTGCCGAAGGCTGCGATCTTTTGATCTTGAAAACCCAAACAAAAACGGCAGCCTCTATGGGCTGCCGTTTCGTTTACCGCTGGACTGATTACAAGCTCGAAAGCATGTCCTTGGCCTCGCCCCGCTGCTTCTCGTCACCCTCGGTCAACACTTCGTTGAGAATGTCGCGCGCGCCGTCGCTGTCGCCCATGTCGATGTAGGCCTGAGCCAGATCGAGTTTGGTCGCCGCTTCGTCGGTGCCGGAGAGGAAGTCGAAATCGTCTTCGCCCAGATCAGCGTCCAGCGCCGCATCCGCCTCAGTAAACGTCGGCTCGGCGATGTTCTGCGACAGACGATCCAGTTCAGCGTTGACGTCATCCAGCTCCGCCGCGAACGCATCAGGCTCGGCCGGTGGATTGGAGTCCATCTCGTCCGCCAGCGACAGATCAAAATCGGCCGGCAGTTCCAGATCGTCCTGCGGTACGTCAGCCACGACGGGCGGCTCAACCGGCGACAGGTCTTTCACGCCATCGTCCAGATCCAGCAGGAAGTCGTCTTCGGCCAGAGTGGCTGGCGACGGTTCGGCGCCGAGATCCAGATCCAGATCGAAGTCCGACAGATCGTCGAGGTTTTCTTTGATGTCGGTCTGCTGTTGCAGCACCGATTCAAAGCTCAGATCGTCATCCGCCGGGAATTCGTCGAGTTCGGCCAGTGCTTCCGGCGCTTGCGGCTCAACAACAGGCGCAGGCTCGATCGGCGTGATGTTGTCGAGATCGTCCAGGCTCAGGTCAAACGCGCTGTCGAGATCATCTTCCGCCGGTGCCGGGGCAGCAGCAGGTGCTTCCGGCTCATCCAGCAGCAAGTCTTTGACGTATTGCGCGTCCAGTTCGGCAGCTACAGCGGCAGCAGCCAAACCACCGGCAGCGACAAGGGCCATGGCCGGGAAGCGGCTTTTCAGCTCTTCGACCTTGGCGAAGTTATCGCCATTGGCCACCAGTTGACGTTCCTGAGCGACGAACGCATCGCGATCGCCCTGCTGACCGTAGACTTCCATCAGTTTCAGACGCAGGTCACTGCGTTGCGGCTCGAGGCTGACGCCCTCCTCCAGCAACGCCGCTGCCTGATTCAAGCGACCGGCATTGATGTGCGATTGCGCTTTGTCGAGCACGTCATCGGAACGCTCGGCGGCTGGAGAAACCAGCGGCGCCGCAATTGGCGTGGCCATGACCACTGGCGCAACGACCGCTGCCGGTGCAGGCGTTGGCGCCGGAGCCGGGGTATTGAGTGTGACGCTGGCGGCTGGTGTTTCCAGACCTTCGAAGCTGCTTTCCGGCAGATCCTGTTCAGCGGAGAACTCTTGTTCTTCGGACAAGGCACGCGCCATGCGCATGTGTTTCTCGGCTTCCTGCTGAGCTTTGCGGCGACGCGCCAGCAGCAACAGCAGAAGTAGCAGAACCACCGCACCGCCGCCGATCAGCCCCAACAGGACAGGATTGGTCAGCAGCTCGTTGAAGGTTTTCTCATCATCGACAACCGGTTTTGGCTCGGCAGTCGGCGCTACCGGCGCATCGACTGGCGGTGCAATCGCCGATTCCGGGGTTGGCGACGCGGCCGCTTCTGCCGGAGTTGCAGGCGGTGTCGCGGCCAACTCGGCGGTAATCGCAGGCACCGCAGGCACCGCTGGATTTGCAGCGTTAGCCGCTGGCGCAGCGCCCGAGCCTTCAGCCTGGAGTTTCGCCAGTTGATTGTTCTTCAGCTCGATCAGTTTTTGCAGCTTGTCCATCTGACTTTGCAGATCGGACACGCGGCTCTTCAATTCCTCGTTGTCGCGACGGGTCGTGTCGAGGCTTTCCTGCGTGACGGCGAGTTTGTTGCTCAGCGCCTTGGCATCGCCGGCCGGGCCTTTACCGCGCGCCTTGGCGCTTTCGGCAGACACCAGGCTCAGATTGTCGCTGGTATTTGGCGCAGCGCCGCTATTGCCACGACCACGATTGGTCGCATCCAGCTGCTGCTGGCCAGTGCCAGGCTTGGCCACGTAACGACGGCCCGAGCGCCAGGCGTCGTTCTGCGCAGCGACTTCCGCAATGGCGGCGGTTTGTGGCAGCGCGGTGCTTTGTGTCGAATCCGGCAGACGCAGCACCTGACCGGTTTTCAAGCGGTTGATGTTGCCACCGATAAAGGCGTCCGGGTTCAGCGCCTGAATCGCCAGCATGGTCTGCTGCACCGAGCCGCCATTACGCGCCTTCGCGGCGATTTCCCACAGGGTATCGCGGGCGGTCGTGGTGTATTGAGTCGAGTGCGTGGCGCCGGTGGTTGGCGCGGTGACGGTTTGCGACGGCGCCGGTTGCGCAGCGGCATCAGCCGTCTGCGGCGAGAACTTCGACGGATCGAGCAGCACGCTGTAGTCGCGCAGCAGACGGCCGTTCGGCCACATCACCTGCACGAGGAATTTCACCATCGGCTCGGACAGCGGCTTGCTCGACGTCACGCGCAGTACGCTTTTACCACTGGCGTTGAGCACCGGGGTAAACGTCAGGTCATTGAGGAAGGCCTGGCGATCAACGCCGGCCTTGGCAAAATCTTCGGGTGAAGCCAGGCTCGGCACCACTTCGGCAGCGGTGAGATCCTTGACGTCGAGCAGCTCGATTTCAGCCACCAGCGGCTGGTTCAGGGTCGACTTCAGGGTCAGCTCCCCGAGCCCGAGGGCATGCGCCATACCGGAGGACAGCGCCGAGGCGGCCGCTATTGCTAACACCAGTTTGCGAACTTGAACCATAGCCTCATCCTTTGTTTGAACGTTCCTCGGCCAGCGAGAAGATATTGATTGTCGCTGCCGTAAGGCATTGCGCGCGACGACGACAGATGTCGCGCGCGATCATTTCTTTGATGCCCCGGAAAGTCCCGGAGGGTGATACGTTTTCAACTGCTCCGGGCAAGCATAGCGCTCACCTAGAATCAGTCGACAAATTGTTGCCAAGTATCTTTTACAGCAGGTCTTTTATCAACAATTCAGCCACCTGCACAGCGTTAAGGGCCGCGCCTTTGCGTACGTTATCTGACGTCAGCCACAGATTAAGTTCCGCCGGGTCGTCGACACCGCTGCGCACGCGCCCGACATAGACCACGTCCTGCCCTACTGCGTCACCAACCGCAGTCGGATAATCACCGGCCTCAACCAGCTCAATCCCCGGCGCCGCTTCGAGCGCCGCGTTGACCTTTTCCAGGTCGACGGCCTTCTTCGACTGCAAGGTCACGCTAAAGCTATCGCCAAAAAACACCGGGGCTTGAACGCAAGTTGCGGAAATCTTCAATAAAGGTTGCGCCAGCACCTGGCGCAGCTCGCGCACCAGACGTTTTTCCAGCAGCGTGTGCCCGTTCGCGTCCGGCGTGCCGACCTGAGCCAGCAGGTTGAACGCTACCTGTCGGTCAAAAAAGGTTGGCTCCAGCGGGCGCATGTTCAGCAGCTCGGCGGTTTGCCGCGCCAGCTCGGAAACGGCTTCACGACCTTGCGCGGACATCGCCAGACTGGCGCTGACATTGACGTATTGCAGATCGATCAGATCGAGCAACGGCGTCAGTACCACCGCGAGCGTGGTGGCTGACGGGCTTGGGCTGCTGACCTGGAACGGCGCTTTCAGATTGGCGAGTACAGCGGCGTTGGCTTCCGGCACCACTTGCGGCGCCTGATCGGCCGGCAAGGCGCCGGACAAGTCGATCAACGAGCAACCGGCAGCGTGAGCGCGCGCCGCGTAACTCAGGGTGATGGCCGGGCCAGCGGCGAAAAACACCAGTTTGACCTTGCTGAAATCGAACTCGTCGACCTCACGCACACGCACGTTTTTGTTGCGGAACAGCACCGAGCTACCGGCGGATTCGCTGCTGGCCAGCAGGTGCAGGTTGCCGACCGGAAAGTCGCGCTCTTCGAGAATCTGTACGAGGGTTTCGCCGACAGTACCGGTGGCGCCGATTACGGCAATATCTAGGGTCTGGGTCATGGTGCGAGCCTCTGGCGAAACGGGGGGAGCGGCACTTTACCGGGTGACTGGCGCACAGGCAATTTCTGCCGGGGATTTGCGGCGCCTGCACCGGCCCCTTCGCGAGCAAGCTCGCTCCCACAGTGAATATCGGGCGGACACAACCTGAGTGTTCGGCGCCGATCAAATGTGGGAGCGAG
>NZ_JASCPK010000179.1:0-10246 GCF_029959385.1 Pseudomonas sp. PS01303 | reverse complement strand
CGCAGCGGCCCCTCTTTTGATCTGAAAGAGAAGGGGGCCTGCTGCGCAGGCCATCGGGGATAAATCCCCTCGCCACAGATAACCCCCCTCACCACAGTATTTCTCCCACCACTGGTTTTGTGTCGTTAAGACTAAAGCTTCCAGTCCAGACTCAGCGTCACCGTGCGCGGATCACCCCAGAACACGCCGTTGTAGAAGCCGACATTGTCGTAATACTTCTCGTCAAACAGGTTGTCGACGTTCAGCGACGCCGACACGTGCTCATCGAATTGATAACGCGACATCAGCTTGACCACGGTGTACGCGCCCTGATGAATCTTGGTGTTCTCAGTGATGAAATCACCATTCGCCTCACGCCCGACCGGTCGATCAGCGTAGTCGAACATCGCACTCTGCCAATTCACCGCACCGCCGACCGTCAGCGCCTGCCAATCCCCCGGCAATCGGTACGCCGTCGATACGCGCAGCATGTTCAACGGCGAACTGGTATTGGTGCGCTGTTTGTCGCCGTTAACCGAGTGGGTATAGGTGTAACCGGCCGTCATGTTCCAGCCAGTCATCACTTCGCCAGACACTTCCGCTTCGAAACCGTTGACCTTGTTGCCCTTGCCGCCAGACTTATAAAACTCTTCGCCGCTAGCCGGATCCGGTGGTACCGAATCGTCGAGTTCGGCCACGTTGTCCTGCTTACTCCAGAACACCGCTGTCGCGACGTTGAGGCGTTCTTCCAGCAGACTGCCCTTGAGACCGACTTCGTAGTTACTGCCCACCACCGGATCCAGGTAGTTGCGGCTGCTGTCGCGGTAACTCTGCGGTTTGAAAATATCGGTGTAACTGGCGTAGACGGTGTATTCCGGCGTCAGGTCGTAGAGCAGACCGGCGTACGGCGTCCAGATGTCGTTCTGGCGCTGAGTGGTGCTGTCGACACTGGTCAGTTGCAGGTTCTCGTCATAGTAACGATCGTCCTTTTTGCCTTCCCAACTGCCATAGCGGCTGCCGATCACCGCGTGCAGTTCATCGGTCAGGCTCAGGCGCGTGGCGATGTAGCCGGCCTTCTGCCGGGTGCTGCTGCGCGAGCCGGTGCGGCCGGTAACGGTGTCGGAGAACTTGGCTATATCGCCCATGTATTTCCAGTCACGAATGCTGTCATAACCCTCAGGCACCGTGCCCGCGACGATGGACGGGGAATACGAACGGTGATTCGCCTCGCCGTAACCGAGCATCATTTCGTGCTCACGGCCGAGCAGGCTGTACGGGCCGGACAGATTGAAGTCGTACACATTCATTTTCTGGTTGCCGAGCATATGGCCCCGGTAGGCGTACATGCCGCTGCGATCGGCTTCCGGGAACCCGGTGCCGCCGTAATAAACCTTGCCGTCGACATCGCTGTCGCGGTGGGTATAGGCGGCTTTCAGGTGCCAGCCACCGGCCAGTTGCTGATCCAGCGTGGCGAACGCGGTTTTATCGCGCAGTGGCCACGAACTCCATGACGTCGCCATGTTGGTCGAACGACCGAGCCCGGCCTTGGTGCCATCGGCATTCCAGTACGGCAGGGTGCCCCAGGAGGTGCCCTGAACCTGTTTGTCCTGATAGTCATAACCCACCGCCAACACGGTGGAGTCGGTCAGATCCGCCTCGAGAATGCCGTAGCCGACTTCGCGTTGCAGGGCGTAGCTGTCGCGGAACGACTGGCTGTCGCGATACGCCAGCACCGTACGCCCGCGCAAACGACCATCGAAGGCCAGCGGGCCACCGACATCGACGTAGCTGTAGTAATCGTCATAACTGCCGCCGCTGACCCCGGCCAGCGCCTGCCATTGAGCCGTCGGGCGTTTGCGCACCATGTTGATCGTCGCCGAAGGGTCGCCAGCGCCCGTGGTCAGGCCGGTAGCGCCGCGTACCACTTCGATGCGGTCGTAGATGATGGTGTCGGCATCGGTCTTCATCCGGTCGAAGGTGTTGAGCATCCCGTCGATCTGGAAATTGTTGATCGAGTAGCCGCGCGACGAATAACCGACCCGATCCGAATCGTTGTGCTGCACGACGATACCCGTGGTCTGGCTCATGGCTTCGGACAAGGTACCGAGTTTGAAATCGTCCATTTGCTGACGGGTGACCACGGACACAGATTGCGGGGTCTCCTTGATCGACAGGTTCAGCCGGGTCGCGGTGCTCATGGCGCCGGTGGTGTAGGCATCGGTGTTTTCGGTGGTGGTGCCCAAACCTTGGGCGGTAACGTTGGTCGACGCCAGTTCGAGCGCCGTAGAGGCAGATTCTGGCTGTTTTTCAACGTCTGTTTCGGCCAGCAAGTCAGGGCTCAGTGCAGCACCGCAGAGGCCGAGGGTCAGGGTCATGGAACGGGTGATAGGCGCGAACATCGCAGCCGACTCCTTGTCTTCGAGGGGAAATATCCTTTGGTTCAAAGACGAAGAGGGCGGATGCGATTTAGTAACAAACAAGAAATATTATTATTTGAAGATGTTTCAAAACCCTGTAGGAGCTGCCGAAGGCTGCGATCTGTTGATCTTGTCTTCTTAAAAACAAAGTCAAAAGATCGCAGCCTTCGGCAGCTCCTACAGGGGAATGTGGGCATGAAAAAGGGGCCTTTTTGGCCCCTTTTCGTTAATGCTGTTGCGCCACTTCGGGTGGTGCCTCTGCAGGTTTTTTCGGCTTCATCAAGCTGAAGTCGATCAAGGCACGTTGCTGCTTCTCATACGGGTTGCCGATCAACAACGGGCGCGGCTTGAAGCTGTCACTCACCAGGCTCTTGCTGCGATCCAGCTCATCGGAACTCAAACCGGCCAGATCCGCCCAGGTATGGATCAGGTGCGAGCTGCTGTAAGGGCGATCCAGATCAGCGGCGAAGTTCCAGTTGTGGTTTTCACGCCACTTTGGCGATGCCCACGCCATGAACGGAATGGTGTACATCGGCGCGGTCGGTTTGTTCTCGTTACGGCCCAGCGTGGTGTGGCCGACCGAGTCGAACACGTCTTCACCGTGGTCGGAGAGGTACAGCAGGAATCCGTTCGGATCGGACTTGGCGTAGTCCTTGATCAGGCTCGATACCACGAAGTCGTTGTACAACACGGCGTTGTCGTAGCTGTTGTAAGTCGGCACCTGATCGTCACGCACGCCGGCCGGTACGCCGGTGCGATCCTGGAACTTGTCGAAGCTCGGTGGATAACGGTACTGGTAGCTCATGTGCGTGCCGAGCAAATGCACGACGATCAACTTGCGCGGTGCCGGATCGGTCAGGGCCTTGTTGAACGGCTCGATCACGTCGCCGTCGTACTGCGCGGCGTTCTGATTGCGGTTGTTGTTCAGGTACACCTGCTCGTCGGCCTGCTCGGAAAAGGTCGTGAGCATGGTGTTGCGCTTGGTCATGGTCTGCTGATTGGTGATCCAGAAGGTCTTGTAACCGGCCTGTTTCATCATGCTGACCAGCGACGGCGTCGACAGGTACAGATCCGGATTCTCTTCATCAGCGAAGGTCAGCACTTGCTGCAAGGCTTCGATGGTGTAAGGGCGCGGGGTGATGACGTTGTCGAACACCGCGAGCTGATCTTTGAGCTTGTCCAGTTCCGGCGTGGTCTTGCGCGGGTAACCATAAAGGCTCATGCGCTGACGGTTGGTCGACTCGCCGATCACCAACACCAGGGTTGCAGGCTGATTGGCCGACGCGTCCTGCAGGTTTTTCAGCGGCGGAATCTTGCTCGCGCTGTGCAGCATGTCCTGCATGTCGGCGAGGGTGTTGACGTAGCGGTGATAGGCCACGGCCATTTGCCACGGCACGGCCGGCTCGATGCGGGTTTCGAACTTCTCGAAGCCTTCAGTGAAGCTGCCGGTGCGCATGGTTTGTTTGATCAGCGGGTAGCCAGCCACTGCAATCACGATCGCGGCGGCAGCCACGTAGGCACGGCCACGCGGCATGTACACCGGGCGCAGACGCGTCCACAAAAAGTAGGCGAACAGGGTGTGAGCAAGGAACGCCGGCACCATCCACCACGCAAAGTACTGGGTCATGTACTCGCCCGCTTCAGAGATGTTCGACTCGAACATGATGAAGATGACGCTTTGCGAGAATTCTTGCTGATAGATGAAGAAGTAACCGAGGCTGGCCATCGAGCAGGCCCACAGCACCACGCCGATCACGGCGGCAATCAGTTTCGTGCGCTTTGGGAACAGCAGCATCGGCGCCAGCCAGATTGCGCTCATCACAAACGCCTGACGGAAACCGGTGAAACCGGAGGTGCCGGTCAACTGGATCAGCAGCTGGGTAATACCCGAGAAGTACCAGAAGAAAACGAACAGCCAGAGAAAACCGGCCCAGTCAAAACCTGTCGCAGTCGTTTTGCTGCGTTTGAACAATGCCATTCAGCACTCCAGCTCTGTTTCACAACCACCGCCGGAACGCTTCATGAAACGAGAGCATGAAACCGACGAACGGAGGCCGAACGCGAACGCCCGGCCAGAATGCGCCGGAGTATGGGCAAGGCAATGTGAAAACTTTGTTAGTTGCGAGTTACAACAGGAGGTGAATCATGTCGGGAACGACACAGGCCGTTCCCGAAAGAGGCGGGGATCAAGCGTTGGGCGCGCGAAGGACAACCGGCAGCGGCTTGGACGCGGGGCCCTGAGTCAGCGCGCGCAGCTGCGCCAGCTCCTGTTTCAATTGGTCGCGCTCGTCTTTCAACTGGCGCAATTCATCGCGACGGATTGTCACGTACAGGGTTTGTGGCGGCATCGCTGTGTGTACTGTGCCCATTGCTCACCTCGCAAATGGCGTGTCTCAACTGTAAACCACCCCCGTTTTTGGGGCAGTGACTTACTATCGGCGCCAATTTTGATTTCTTTCGCCTATGAATGGAACTTTTTTATTTTTCATGGTCGGTGTGTCTTCGCCACGTTTCGGGGCGTTATCAGTCTGGATCGGGCACAATGCCCGGAAACTTCATCGCAACGCTCTGGACTAACCTCCTATCAGTCGCGTTGGGCTATAACCAATGACACACATTTATTTGTAGTAAGGAGCATCAGCACATGCAACTCGGGATTATTGGACTGGGCCGCATGGGCGGCAATATTGCGCGGCGTCTGATGCTCAACGGTCACACCACCGTTGTTTACGACCGCAATACCGCTTTCATCGACAACCTGGTCGCCGAGGGCTCCACGGGCGTCGCCGACTTGCCGGCACTGGTTGCCGGTCTGGCCAAACCGCGTGCGGTCTGGGTCATGCTGCCGGCCGGCGCGCCGACCGAAGACACCATCAACACCCTGAGCACACTGCTGGAGGCCGGCGACACCATCATCGACGGCGGCAACACCAACTATAAGGATGACATTCGCCGGGCCAAGACCCTGAACGAGAAGGGCCTGCACTACATCGACGTCGGTACCTCGGGCGGCGTCTGGGGCCTGGAGCGCGGCTATTGCATGATGATCGGCGGCGACGCTGAAACCGTGCAGCGCCTCGACCCACTGTTCGCTGCACTGGCGCCGGGCATGGGTGACATCCCGCGCACCAAGGATCGCAAGTCCGATGATCATCGTGCCGAGCACGGCTACATCCATGCCGGTCCTGCCGGCGCCGGGCACTTCGTGAAGATGATTCACAACGGCATCGAGTACGGCATGATGGCCGCGTTCGCCGAGGGCTTCGACATCCTCAAGACCAAATCCAGCGAGCGCCTGCCGGAAGATCAGCGTTTTGATCTGAACGTGGCCGACATCGCCGAAGTGTGGCGTCGTGGCAGCGTGGTGTCCTCGTGGTTGCTCGATCTGACGGCTGATGCGCTGGCCAGCGATCCGAAACTCGACGGCTTCTCCGGTTCGGTAGCGGACAGCGGCGAAGGTCAATGGACCATCGAAGCGGCCATGGAACAAGCGGTGCCGGTCCCGGTGCTGTCCAACTCGCTGTTCTCGCGCTACCGCTCACGCGGTCAGGGCACCTTTGGCGACAAGATTCTTTCGGCCCAACGCTTCGGCTTCGGCGGCCATGTGGAGACACCGAAGAAATGAGTCATACGATCCGCAAGAAATCCAAGGCAGAACCCGCTCCACCGACCACGCTGTTCCTGTTCGGTGCCCATGGCGACCTGGTCAAGCGCTTGCTGATGCCTGCGCTGTACAACCTCAGTCGCGACGGCCTGCTTGACGAGAACCTGCGGATCGTCGGCGTTGACCACAACGCCATTACCGATGAGGCCTTCGCGCAAAAGCTCGAAGACTTCATCCGTACCGAAGTGGCGGCGAAGGTCGGCAAGGGCGATCAGATGCTTGATCCGGCCTTGTGGGCCAAGCTCGCCAAAGGTATCAGCTACGTCCAGGGCGACTTTCTGGACGACAGCACCTATTCCGCGCTGGCGGCGAAAATCGCCGACAGCGGCACTGGCAATGCGGTGTTCTATCTGGCCACCGCGCCACGTTTCTTCAGTGAAGTGGTGCGCCGACTGGGCGCCGCGAAACTGCTGGAAGAAACGCCTGAAGCGTTCAGAAGGGTGGTGATCGAGAAGCCGTTCGGCTCCGATCTGCACACCGCTGAAGCATTGAACGCCTGTTTGCTCAAGGTGATGTCCGAGAAGCAGATCTATCGGATCGACCATTATCTGGGCAAGGAAACCGTGCAGAACATTCTGGTCAGCCGGTTCTCCAACAGCCTGTTTGAAGCATTCTGGAACAACCATTACATCGACCACGTGCAGATCACCGCGGCGGAAACCGTCGGTGTTGAAACCCGTGGCAGTTTTTACGAACACACCGGTGCGCTGCGTGACATGGTGCCCAATCACCTGTTCCAGTTGCTGGCCATGGTCGCCATGGAACCGCCGGCCGCGTTCGGCGCCGATGCGGTGCGTGGCGAAAAGGCCAAGGTAGTCGGCGCGATTCGTCCGTGGACGACCGAAGAGGCGCGCGCCAACTCGGTTCGCGGCCAGTACAGTGCCGGCGAAGTCGATGGCAAAGCCTTGAACGGCTATCGCCAAGAGCCCAACGTTTCGCCAGACAGCACCACGGAAACCTACGTGGCGCTGAAAGTCATGATCGATAACTGGCGCTGGGTCGGCGTGCCGTTCTATCTGCGCACCGGCAAGCGCATGAGCGTGCGCGACACCGAAATCGTCATCTGCTTCAAACCGGCGCCTTATGCGCAGTTCCGTGACACCGAAGTCGACGAGTTGCAGCCGACTTACCTGCGCATCCAGATCCAGCCCAACGAAGGCATGTGGTTCGACCTGCTGGCGAAACGGCCGGGGCCGGCGCTGAACATGGCCAACATCGAGCTGGGGTTTGCCTATAAGGATTTCTTCGAGATGCAGCCGTCGACGGGTTACGAAACCCTGATCTACGACTGCCTGACCGGCGATCAGACGCTGTTTCAGCGCGCCGACAACATCGAGAACGGCTGGCGCGCCGTGCAACCGTTCCTCGATGCCTGGCAACAGGACGCGAGCGTGCAGACTTATGCTGCCGGTGACGATGGCCCGCAGGCCGCCGAAGACCTGCTGACTCGCGATGGTCGCGTCTGGCATGGCCTCGGATGAGTGACCTGCCGAAACAACCCATCCGTTTTCTGCTCAGTGACATGGACGGCACGCTGTTGCTGCCCGATCACACGCTGAGCCAGCGCACCATCGATGCGGTTCGTGCCTTGCGTGAGGCGGGCGTGTTGTTCAGCCTCGCCACCGGGCGTCCACCGAAAGCCATGTTGCAGCAGATCGAAGCTTTGGGCGTTGATCTGCCGACGGCGGCATTCAATGGCGGCACCATCGTCAATCCGGACGGCAGTTTGCTGGCCGCGCATTACTTGCCGGCCACCACCGCGCTGATTGCACTGGCGACGTTCGCCGATCAGCCGGACGTGGAAATCTGGGTGTTCAGCGGCGGCGACTGGCTGCTGAAGGATCCGCACGGGCCGATGGTGCCGCGCGAGCAGCATGGCCTCGGCTATCCGCCGGTGGTGGTTGAGAGTTTCGAGCCGTATCTGGAGCACATCGACAAGATCGTCGCGACCAGCAACAACACTGAACTGCTGATCGAATTGGAAGCGCGCTTGATACCGAAGGTCAACGGCATGGCGCAAGTCTCGCGCTCGCAACCGGTGTACCTCGACGTGACCGCGCTGGAAGCCAACAAAGGCACCGCACTGACGACGATTGCCGAGCACCTGGGCATCCCGCTGGAACAGACCGCCGCGATCGGCGATGGCGGCAACGACCCGGCGATGTTCCATTGCGCCGGATTATCGATTGCCATGGGTCAGGCTGAGGACGCGGTAAAGCGCCAAGCCGACGTAGTCACCGCCCCCAACACCGAAGACGGCGTCGCCCAAGCCATCGAAAAATACATCCTCCCAACCCAAAACCTGTAGGAGCCGAGCTTGCTCGCGAAGGGGCTGTGTCAGACAACGCATTTGTCGAATGACACACCGCTTTCGCGAGCAAGCCCACTCCCACAATTTTATTTGGCGTTTGCCAACCCAAACCTGTAGGAGCCGAGCTTGCTCGCGAAGGGGCCGTGTCAGACAACACATTTGTTGAATGACACACCGCTTTCGCGAGCAAGCTAAGCTCCTACAACGTGCAGGGTGGTTAGAGCCAGTAGCTCACGGCGTACCAGCCCAGCAGCCCCATGACGACGGTGTACGGCAGCGCCATCCACACCATCCGCCCGTACGACAAGCGCACCAGCGGGGCAATCGCTGAGGTCAGCAGGAACAGAAACGCCGCTTGGCCATTTGGCGTCGCCACGCTCGGCAGGTTGGTGCCGGTATTAATGGCAATCGCCAAGGTCTCAAAGTGCTCGCGGCTCATATGCCCGGCGAGGAAGGCTTGTTTCACTTCGGTGATGTAAATGGTCGCGACAAACACGTTGTCACTGATCGCCGACAGCACGCCGTTGGCGATAAACAGCATCCCCGGTTGTTGCTCGACCGACAGGGCCAGCACCCACTGAATCAGCGGCGCAAACAATTGCTGATCATGAATCACCGCCACCACCGCAAAAAACACCACCAGCAATGCGGTAAACGGCATCGCGTCCTTGAACGCGCTACCGAGACGATGCTCATCGGTGATCCCGGTAAACGCCGTGATCAGCACGATCACCATCAGACCAATCAGGCCGACTTCGGCGACGTGAAACGCCAGGCAACCAATCAAAATCAGTGCCGCCGCACCTTGCACCAGCAAAGCGGCGCGTTGACGCGGGGTACGCTCGGCATCGTCTTCGGCGGCGTAATCGGCCAGTACCGCGCGCACGTTGTCCGGCAGTAGCGTGCCGTAACCGAACCAGCGCAGTTTTTCCAGCAGCACGCAGGTCACCAGACCGGCCGCCAATACCGGCAACGACACCGGCGCGACCTTGCTGAAAAACTCGCCAAAGTGCCAACCCATTTCATGGCCGATCAACAGGTTTTGCGGCTCACCGACCAGCGTGCAGACACCGCCCAGCGCCGTGCCGACCGCGCCGTGCATCAACAGGCTGCGCAAAAACGCGCGGAATTGTTCGAGATCGTCGTGATGCAGTTTGGGTAGGTGCTGATCGTCGGCAAACTCGCTGTCCTGACGCGGATCGTTGCCCGAGGCAACGCGGTGATACACCGAATAGAAACCGACCGCCGCACTGATGATCACAGCCGTAACGGTCAAAGCATCAAGGAACGCCGACAGGAACGCCGAGAGAAAGCAGAACATCAACGCCAGCGCGGCTTTCGAGCGAACCCCCAGCAACAGCCGCGAGAACAGGTACAGCAGCAGATCCTTCATGAAGTAGATGCCCGCCACCATAAACATCAGCAGCAGAATCACCGGGAAGTTGTGCACCAGTTCATCATAGAGAGCCTGCGGCGTGGTCATCTTCAGCAGCAGCGCTTCGATCAGCAGCAGGCCGCCCGGCATCAGTGGATAGCACTTGAGCGCCATGGCCAAAGTGAAAATGAATTCGATCACCAGCAACCAACCGGCAGCGACCGGGCCTGCGGTGAACAGCACCAGCGCATTGAGGATCAGAAATCCGACGATGGTCGCCTTATACCAACGTGGCGAATGCCCGAGAAAATTTTGCGCGAACGCCTGGGCCATTGAACCGGACATCGGTTGCTCCTTGTCTTAAGAAGCGCGCAAGTTGCCGCATGTGTCGAGCAAGTTCAAGTTGTTAATGACTTGGCCCGGCCTTCCTTTGTAGGAGCTGTCGAGTGAAACGGGGCTGCGATCTTTTTACTTTAAAGATAGCAACCACGTTTGACTCG
>NZ_JASCPK010000178.1:0-10268 GCF_029959385.1 Pseudomonas sp. PS01303 | reverse complement strand
GGCTCACTCCTACATTGATTTTGTGTACGGCAAAGATCCCCTGTAGGAGTGAGCCTGCTCGCGATGAGGCCAGAGCAATCACTACCAAACTCAGCATTTTGTTCCTGACAGGCCTGCTGAGCCTCAATGCCCTCGCAGCCGCCCCACAACTCAAAGTCCAGGCCCATCTGCAACCCGCCGAAGGCGCCATGGTCGGTGGCCTGATCGAGCTGCAAGTCGATGTCCTCACCGACACCTGGTTCACCAGCGCCGCCACCCTGCCCGATCTCAAACTCGACGGCGCTCTGGTCATGCCCCCGGACGGTCAGGCCCAGCACCTGAACCAGACCATCGACGGCCAATCCTTCAACGGTTTGCGCTACACCTACCTGATCACACCGAACGTCGCGCGATCGTTCGATATCCCGGCCCTCACCGTCAGCGCCACCCCCGGTCAGGCTGAAAGCGAAATCAGCGCCCACAGCGACCCGCTGCAATTCAGCGCCGCCCGGCCGCCCGGTTTCAACCCCGGGGAAACGCCACTGGTTGCCACCGGACTGACCTTCAGCCAGAACGTGATCAACTCGGCCACACCACTGAAAGTCGGCGACAGCATTACCCGGCAACTCACCTTGAAGGCCGACGGCGCACTGGCCATGTCCCTGTCGATCCCGGCACTGGGCGATGTCGACGGCCTCAGCCGCTATGCGAAAACCCCGCAAGTCACTAGCCTCGATGACGGCCGTGGCGACATTCTCGGTGGCCAGCGCATCGACAGCGTCACCTATCGCATCGACCGCGCCGGTTCGCACACACTGCCGGCCATCGAAGTGAAATGGTGGGACGCGAGCAGCAATCAAACGCGCACCGCGCAAGTGCCCGCAGTGACGTTCGCTGCCGCCGCCAACAGCGCCTACAAACCTGTGTTTTCCATCGCCGAAGACCTCAAGCAACTCGGCCAGAATCGCCTGCGGTTCTCCACACAATGGCTGATCTGGCTCGTGGCGCTCATCGCGATTATCGGCCTCGGCTACCTAAGCCGCCCGGCCCTGACTCGCGGCTACCGCACCCTGCAAGCGCGCAAACAAGCGCGGCACGCAGCGTGGTTGCAGTCAGCCGATTACGCCTCGCAACAAATCAATCCGCAACTTGAAGCCAAACCAGCGCAACTGAGTGCGCTGTATCTGTGGCTGCGCCGCAGTCGAATGGGTCTGAAGCTCGTCGATGCCGGCCCGCGCCTGCAAGGCCTGTTGCGTGGGCTTTACGGTCGCGAACCGGCCACCGAGCAGACACTTGTCCAACTGCGCCAATCGTTGACTACGCTTCACAGTCAGGCCGAACAGCAGCAGGCGAAACCGGCCTCGGCGCTGCGCCCGCTCAACCCTGTACACGAGAAGGATTTCCCATGACGCACCCGTTGCTGCACCGCCAACGTTTTGGCCTGGCTCTGCTTTTCGGTCTGGCCCTGCCGCTGCTGGCCCAGGCCAACGAGCCGCTGCCTTCGTGGAACGACGGCCCGGCGAAGAAAAGCATCATCGAATTCGTGCAGACCGTGACCGATCAGACGAGCAAGGACTTCGTCAAACCCGCCGACCGCATCGCCGTGTTCGATAACGACGGCACGCTGTGGAGCGAGCAACCGGCGTACTTCGAATTGCTGTTCGCTTTCGACGAGGTCAAGCGCACCGCCGATCAGCACCCGGAATGGAAAACCACGCAGCCATTCAAAGCGGTGATCGAAAACGACCACAAGGCCCTCGCGGCGTCAGGCATGGAAGGCCTGCTGAAAATCGTCGGCGCCACCCACAGCGGTATGACCACCGAAGCGTTTGATGATTACGCGAAAACCTGGCTGAGCCAGGCCCGTCATCCGAAAACCGGCAAGCCGTACAGCGAGATGATCTTCCAGCCGATGCTGGAAATGCTCGACTACCTGCGCAGCCAGGACTTCAAGACCTACATCGTCTCCGGCGGCGACACCGGCTTCATGCGCGCCTTCGCCGAAAAGGTTTACGGCATTCCACCGGAACAGGTGATCGGCACCACATTTGTCACTTCTTTCGAATACAAGGACGGCAAGGCCTCGATCGTGCGCACGCCGAAACTGGCGCACAACGACGACGGCCCGGGCAAACCGGAAAGCATTGATGCGGTGATCGGCAAGCGGCCGATTCTCGCCTTCGGCAACTCCGACGGCGACCTGCAAATGCTGCAGTGGACGGCCGCCGGTACCGGCAAACGTTTCATGGGTTTGGTGCACCACACCGACGCCAAGCGCGAGTGGGCTTACGACCGAAAATCAGACATCGGCAAGCTCGACAAAGCTCTCGATGAAGCAAATTCCCGCGGCTGGACCGTGGTGGACATGGCGACCGAATGGCGCCGGATCTACCCGTTCGATCCGCCGGTAAACGAGCAGGTGCAATAAAAAAAGCGTGCTGCAGGACTGCAATAAACGTTATCAGCAATAAATGACCCCCCGCGAAAAGGAGCAAGTCAGATGACTCGCATACGCAAGTGGCTACCGAAATTCGCCTTGGTTGCGACCTCGGTGATGGCGCTGTCGGCAACCGCCACAGCGGCTGAAAAACCCAACATCCTGGTGATCTTCGGCGACGACATCGGCCAGACCAACATCAGTGCCTATTCGATGGGTGTTGTCGGTTACAAAACGCCGAACATCGACCGGATTGCCAAAGAAGGCATGATGTTCACCGACTACTACGCGGAGAACAGTTGCACCGCGGGTCGATCCTCGTTCATCACCGGTCAGACGCCACTGCGTACCGGTCTGTCGAAAGTCGGCATCCCCGGCGCTCCGGTAGGCCTGCAAAAGCGTGACATCACCATTGCTCAGGCACTCAAGTCTCAGGGTTATGCAACCGGTCAATTCGGCAAGAACCACTTGGGCGACAAGGATGAATACCTGCCGACCAACCACGGTTTCGACGAGTTCTTCGGCAACCTGTATCACCTCAACGCTGAAGAAGAACCCGAACGTCCGTACTGGCCAAAAGAAGATGCCGATTTCGTCAAGGCTGTTTCCCCTCGTGGTGTGATCCACAGCTTCGCCGACGGCAAGATCGAAGACACCGGCGCGCTGACCACCAAGCGCATGGAAACCATCGACGACGAAACCACCGCGGCGGCGCAAGCGTTCATCGAGAAGCAGGCCAAAGCGGACAAACCGTTCTTCGTCTGGATGAACACTACGCGCATGCACTTGTTCACACACGTGCGTGATTCGATGAAGGGCCAGAGCGGCATGCCCGGCAACGAATATGCGGACGGCATGATCGAGCACGACGGCGATGTCGGCAAACTGCTGAAAACCCTCGATGACCTGAAAATCACCGACAACACCATCGTCGTCTACACCACCGACAACGGCCCTAACCAGTTCTCCTGGCCGGACGCGGCGACCACGCCGTTCCGCAACGAAAAGAACTCCAACTGGGAAGGCGCGTACCGCGTGCCTGCGATGATCCGCTGGCCGGGCAAGATCAAACCGGGTGAAGTCTCCAACGAGCTGTTCTCGGGTCTTGACTGGTTCCCGACACTGCTCGCCGCCGCAGGTGATACCGATGTCGCCAACAAGCTGCTCAAAGGCTGGGCGCCGACTTCCGGCGGCACCAGCTTCAAAGTGCACCTGGACGGTTTCAACCAACTGCCGTACCTGACCGGCCAGACCCCGAAGAGCGAGCGTAAGGAGTTCTACTACTTCAACGACGATGGCGTGCTGGTGTCGATGCGTTTCGGCAACTGGAAAGCGGTGTTCTGCGAACAGCGTGCACCGGGTGGTTTCAAAGTCTGGAGCGAACCGTTCGTGTGCCTGCGCGTACCGAAAATCTTCAACCTGCGCATGGATCCGTATGAACGTGCCGATATCGTTTCCGACCAGTACTACGACTGGACGACCAAAAACGTTTATCTGACCGAAATGGCGGTGATGAAGTCCGCTGCGTTCCTGCAGACCTTCATCGAGTATCCACCAAGCCAGAAACCGGCCAGCTTCAGTGTTGACCAGATCCGTGCTGCGGTAGATGCGAAAATCGCTGAAAAAATGAAAGCGGCACAATAAGACCGCAAGACTGCCGCCCGCCTTCACCGGCGGGCGGACTTATTTTTAGTCGGATATCGCCCTTGTAGGAGCTGGCCCGATCATTTGTATTGATCGTTCCCAGGCTCTGCGTGGTAGCGCATCCCGGAATGCTCTGCGTCCCATGCCAAAGCGGACGCGGAGCGTCCAGTGAGGCATTCCCACGCAGAGCGTGGGAACGATCAGCACAGTCGCCGTTTTTATCGAATTGAAATAAGGCAATCCGCATGTCCTCACGTATCGCCAGCAAGCCGTCGGCCATACCCGCCTCGCACACCGTCTCCCCTTCACTGCTGATCCCCGCCCTGCTGCTGTGCATCTCCGGTGCCGCAGCACTGGTCTATCAGGTGCTGTGGATCAAGCAACTGTCGCTGGTGGTAGGCGTCGAGGTGTATGCGATCACCACGGGCATCAGCGCATTCTTCGCCGGCCTGGCCATCGGTGGCTGGCTGTTCGGACGCTGGGCGGATCGCTTGCAGCAACCGGTGCTGCTGTATGCCGGGCTGGAAGTACTGGTGGCGATATTGGGCGTTGGTGCGACCGTGGCCATGAGCATGGCGGCCAGTCCGTTCGCCTGGCTGCAAGATCACGTCGGTGTGTTCGCGTGGTTGCTGCCGTTCGCCCTCGTGGGCATTCCGGCGGTGTTGATGGGCGGCACGCTGCCGGTGCTGGTGCGTTCACTCGCGGCTGATCCGGGCAAGGCTGGCGGTCAGTTGTACGCAGCGAACACCTTGGGCGCGATTGTCGGCACGTTGCTCGCCGCGTTCTTTTTGATCGCCACCCTCGGTGTACGAGGCAGCTCGCTGGCCGCAGCGATGCTCAATCTGTTGGCGGCGGCTGGCGCCTTGTGGTTCGCCCGTCAGCATCCGGCACCGATTGTCACGCCGATCCATCACCATCCGGAGAAAGCTGCGGATCGCACGGCGCTGTGGCTGTATTCCATCGCCGGCGGTGTGGCGCTGGGTTATGAAGTGGTCTGGTCGCAATCGATCGTGCAGTTTATGAGCACCCGCACCTATGCGTTTGCCGTGGTTTTGGCGACGTACCTGACCGGCCTGTTTATCGGCAGTGCCCTGCTCGCGCGTCGCGTTGATCGCATTCGTGATCCGTGGGGCGTGTTCGGTTTGTTGATTGCCGGCGCCGGCCTGATCGCGCTGCTGGAAATCGCCCTGCTCGGTCGTTGGCTGATTTACGCCCAGACCCAGACCGAGATGTGGTTGCTGAGTCTGGGCGCCAGTGAGCTGGTCGGCATGAGTGCTCGCTTTGCCGTCGCGGCGTTGAGCATTGTGTTTGTGCCGACATTGCTGCTGGGGGCGGCGTTTCCCTTGGCGCTGCGTTTGAGTGTCGGCCATGAGCGCGTCGGTCGCGATGTCGGCGCAGTGGTGGCGTTCAATACCTTGGGCGGGATTGTCGGGGTGATGCTCTGCGGCTTCCTGCTCATTCCGCTGCTGGGGCTGGTGCGCACGCTGGGCCTGCTGGCGATCATCGCGGCAGGCATCGGCTACTTCGCCGTGCGCAAGGGCCATGGTGTGAAGAAAGGCCGGCGTCAGGCAGTGGTCGCACTGAGCCTGGTCTCGGTCGCATTGGCGGTGCTGATGCCGGTCGACAAAATCGCCGGCCTACTGCCCGGTGCACGCAACGGTACGTTGGCGTTTTATGAAGAAGGTCGCGGCGGCACGGTCGCGGTGGTCGCCCAAGGTCGCGGCGAGAACAATTTCCATCGTCTGTACATTCAGGGCGTCTCGAACACCGGTGATGCCATGCCGTCGCTGCGCTACATGCGCATTCAGGCGCTGCTACCGCTATTGATCCACAACGGCGAACCGCGCTCGACCCTGGTCATCGGTTTTGGCACCGGCATCACTGCGGGCGCCATGCTGCGTTACCCCGGGCTGGAGCATCGCGTGGTCGCCGAGTTGCTGCCGTCGGTGGTGAAAGCGGCGCCGTTGTTCAAGGGCAACTTCAATGCTGCCAGTGATCCGGGTGTGGAAGTGCGTCTGCGTGATGGTCGTCAGGAATTGCTGCGCAGTGCGCAGACCTACGACCTGGTCACACTGGAGCCGCCACCGCCCTCAGCTGCCGGCGTGGTCAATCTGTATTCGCGGGACTTCTATCAATTGGCCGCGAGTCGTCTGCAGAAAAACGGCATCGTCGCGCAATGGCTGCCGCTGCCGACGCAAAACATCGATGACTCGCGCTCGCTGGTGCGCAGCTTCCTTGATGTGTTCCCGTATGCCTCGTTGTGGACCAGCGAATTCCACGAGATGTTATTGGTGGGTTCGATGGAGCCGATGGAACTGGACGCCGCGAAAATCACCGTACGTTTCCAGCAGGACAGCGTGCGCAGCACCTTGCAGGATGTCGGCATTGGTTCAGCGGCGGCGTTGCTTGCGACGTGGGTGACCGATCGCGCCGGCCTTGAGCGCTTTGCCGCCGATGCACCGGCGGTGACCGATGATCAGCCGCGCATTGAATACGCGCCATGGGTGCGCAGCAAGGAAATCACTCGCGTGTTGCCGGCGCTGCTGGATCTGTATCAGGCGCCGACGCTGGTGAATGCCGATGCCGCTTTCACTGAGCGCATGGAAACCCATCGTCAACGGCTGATGCAGTTCTATCGTGCGAGCCTGCATGCGTATGACGGCGATCGGGATGCGTGGGGGCGGGACATGCGCGAGGTGATGCAGTGGGATGGCGCGAATCCGTATTACCGCTGGTTTACCGGGCAGTAATGCTGCCGACTGTAGGAGCAAAGCTTGCTCGCGAAAGCGGTCTATCAGGTCATTAATTACTGACTGACAGGACGCCTTCGCGAGCAAGCTCTGCTCCTACAGAAAAGGGGCCATCAGCCCCGATGCATTACTTGGATTCGGATTTCAGTTTCAGATAGGTCTGGTGCATATCAGACGCCCAGCCATCGATCACGGCTTTAACGTCTTCGGCCTTCAGCGCCTGGGAATCATTTTCCAGCGGTTTGCCGGTGCCTTTGCGCACAACTTGCGCCACGACCTTATTGCTGGCGCCGTCCATGAACACCGCTTCAGTGGCCAGGGTGGTTTCCTGATCACGGATGCCGGTGGCCGTGCTGACCGCCGCGGCTACCAAAGCAATCGGGATCACTTCATACGCGTGCAGCCCTTCGGTTTTGCTGCTGACGGCGGTGATCGCCGGACGCAGTACGATCACACCCGGCCCAGGCCCGGTGGACAATGGCAGCGATTTGCCCAGTTCACGCTTGAGCGCCTGATCGTAATAGCTGGTGATGCCATTGAGGGTTTGCTGAGAGATTTTTGCGGTCGGTTGCGGCTTCGGATAGAGCTGGCTTGGCTCGACATAAACGCTGGTGAATTTATTGATGTCGAGTTTCGGGTCCATCCAGCGCATCACCTCGGCACCCGACGGTGACTTGGCTTCCTTGAGCTGACTGTAATCCTTGAGAAACCCGGAGTACTCATCTGGAGCGACGGTTTTGCTCGAGCAACCCACCACGCCAAGGGTGGCGATGCACAGCGTGCCCATCATTACTGCTAGCTTCATGCTGTAACTCCTGTCAGAAAGCCGAAAGATTTGCATAAGGGGAGTTACAGGTATAGCTAAAACCTCAGCTTTTGCGATGTAAAATCAGAAAATTCACACGAGGCTGCGCGCCCGATCACAATGGTCATTTGACAGACGCCGGCCATCCGGCAAAGCTGCACCGAGCTTGAATGCACACCAGACGGTAAATGCACCTGGACCACGGAAGTCGTAATGCCCAAGCATAAAAATAAAGCGGTACAACCTGACCCTGATTCGTCTCAATCTTCACTTTCTCGTTACCTGTTCCCTGTCTCCATCGGCGTGCTGCTGGCGGCCGTGGCGGGGATCGGCTGGTTTCTGTTCAGCCCTGCGCCCGTTACCGCGCCGATCACGGTGCCACCGATCAGTGCGCCGGCGCCGGCGCCGGCGCCCGCGCCTGCCGCGCCCAAGCCGCAAGCGGTCGCACTGAAACCGGCGAGCATGGTCGACGAGCAGCAATGCCAAGGCTGCCACACCGAGCAAGTCAAAGACTGGCAAGGCTCGCACCACCAATTGGCGATGCAACCGGCGAACGCCGAGACCATGCTCGGTGACTTCAATAACGTCACGTTCAAGGCTGAAAAAGAGACCACGAAGTTCACACGCAAGGGCGACGAGTTCTGGGTCAATACGCAGGGCATCGACGGCAAGAACGCCGATTTCAAAGTGGCCTACACCTTCGGCATCGCGCCGCTGCAGCAGTACCTGATCGAGGTTGGCGAAGGCCGTTTGCAGGCGCTTGGCGTGGCCTGGGATACCCAGAAAAACCGCTGGTTTCATCTCTATCCCGGCCAAGGCGTGAACTTCAAGAATCCGCTGCATTGGAGCAAGCCGAGCCAGAACGCCAACTTCATGTGCGTCGAGTGCCACACCACCGGTTTCAAGCGCAACTTCGATGCCGCCAGCAATACCTTTAACAGTCAGTGGAACAGCCTCGGCGTCGGTTGTCAGGCCTGCCATGGCCCGGCCTCCAATCACCTGGAATGGACGCAGAAAAAGGGCGACCTGATCCATCAAGGTTTCGACGTCGACCTCAAGGACAAGAACGCCACGGTCGAGATCGAAACCTGCGCCCGTTGCCATGCGCGTCGTGCGCCGCTGGGCGATGGCTACACCGTCGGCAAACGCTTGATGGACGATTACCTGCCGAGCACCCTCACCCGCGAACTGTATGCGCTGGACGGCAAGATCAAGGACGAGGTGTTCGAACACGGCTCGTTCCTGCAAAGCAAAATGTTCGACAAAGGTGTGCGTTGCAGCAATTGCCACAACCCGCACAGCAACGAACTGAAAGCGCCGGGCAACGCGGTGTGCCTGCAATGCCACAACACCGCCGGCAAAACCTCCGTTGAAGGGGTCGACGGCAAAGGCCTGCAAGCGAAGAATTACGACTCTATCGAACACACGCGCCACACCATGGGTCAACCGGGTTCGCAGTGCGTGGATTGCCACATGCCCGGCAAGTTCTACATGGGCAATGACTTCCGTCATGACCACAGCTTCAGCATTCCCAACCCGGAACGGGCGCAGAAGCTCGGCACGCCGGACGCGTGTCTGACCTGCCATCAAGGCAAGGCTGGCGATAAAGTCACCGCGCAGTTCAAGCTGTGGAGCGCTTCCACCGCGCCGCAAGCACCGCGTTATGACGAAAGCCTGTGGCTGATCCGCAATGGCCAGCCCGGCGCCGCCGACGCGCTGTTTACGCAACTGCAACGCAGCAATCTGCCGGCAATCCAGCGCGCCACCCTGCTGGCGGAACTGCCGTTGTATCCAAGCGAACAGGCTTTGAAACTGGCCACGCAGGATCTGAAAAATCCTGAGCCGCAAGTGCGTGAAAGCGCAGCGCGGGCAATCAGTGCGTTTCTGCCTCCGCCTGAACGTGCACCGTTGTTGTCGCCACTGTTGGGCGATCCGGTGAAAGCCGTGCGCATTGTGGTCGCGCGGGATTTGCTCAGCGTCGCCCGCAGCAGCGGTCTCGGTGCGGCGCAAGCCAACTGGGAAGCCGCGATTGGCGAGTACGAGGCGGTGCAGAAGAGTCTGCTGGAACGCGCCGAAGCGAACCTCAATCTGGCCATGCTCTATCAGGCCAGTGGGCGCAGTTCGGAAGTTGAAGCGTTGCTGCGAGATGCGCTCAAACGTGATCCGGACTTCTACCCGGCGCTGGTGACACTGGTGCAATGGCTGGAGGCCAGCGGCCGCAGTCAGGAAGCGCAGACACTGCTCGCAGACAGCATCAAGGAACACCCGGACGCCGCGCTGTTGCAGCACACTCGGGGTTTGTCATTGATCCGCGCCGGCAAGACGACTGAAGCGATGGTTGCGCTGCACAAAGCTGCGCAACTGGAGCCGCAGAATGCCCAGTACGGTTATGTGCTGGCGGTGGCGTTGCACGAGGGTGGCAAGGTTGATGAAGCGTGCGCGATTCTTGAAGGCCTGCTCAAAGTGCAACCGGCGAACCGTAATGCGCGGCTGTCGCTGATCCAGTACTACCTCGACAGCGGCCAGGAGCCTAAGGCGCAGGTGTTGTTGCAGGGGTGGAAGAAGATGAATATGGGGGATCCGGCGTTGAAATAACTGGCTTGTGATTCTCCTTGTAGGAGCTGCCGCAGGGGGCCAAAATTTTTATATGGGT
>NZ_JASCPK010000177.1:0-10351 GCF_029959385.1 Pseudomonas sp. PS01303 | reverse complement strand
GGCTTGCTCGCGAAAGCGGTGGGTCAGTCAACATCATTGCTGATTGATACACCGCCTTCGCGAGCAAGCCCGCTCCCACATTTGTTTCACTTCGAACTTGAGTCACCGTCCAGACTTCACACCCATTATTCGCAGTCTCATTCAGTTATTAACTGATAGATCAGTTCCCTTTTCATACAGGTCGCGACTGTTCCAAAACCTGTTGGCGAAATTTGAGTGGAATATCTTCCGGGGTTCGCAAGTCAACGGTGACGCCCAGTAATTCCTCAAGCTCCACCTGAAGCCCTCCTAGATCAAACAATGTGGTGCCGGGCTTTGGATCGACCAAAAGGTCGAGATCACTGCCTTCTGTATCGGTGCCCATGGCCACCGAACCAAAAACACGAAGGTTGCCCATCTGAAATCGGCGGGCAACCGCACGGACAGCGATTCGTTGCAAATCAAGAGCAGTAGAGGGCTTCATGGTTTATCGCGACAGGATTCAATCGCGAAAGTCTAACCGTGCAGCAGATCAACAATCACCGCACCATTTGTAACCCAACCGTCACATCCCCCCAATGGGAGAAGCTCGATGGCCTCAAACAACGCAATTGCGCATGACTGTGCGCGGGCAACAACCCATGGGCGATCTGACCAACGCCCTGCACTTTCCAGCCTGATAAGTCCGCCTTCGACTTGCGCAAAAAAACCGTGTTGCCCGACTTCTCCGGGCATCACGGCTGATCCACTATGAGGCGCCCCCGAACGAGCGGGACTCACGCTGAAAAGGATCTGAGCATGTTGAAAATCGCAGGACTCACCCTCGCCGCGCTCACGCTGAGCGCCGCCGCCCACGCCGATGTCGACCTGAAACTCGGCAGCAGCGAACGCGTTACCCGTCTCTTCGCCTACCCCAACAACTGCAGCGTCATCTGCTTTCGCAACTGGACGCTGGAGCAGACCGTCGCCCACTACCTGAACCAGAGCGTGCAACGCGACGGTTACGCCAATGCCAAAGTATTGGTAAAAACCGATAACGGTCAGCTCTACACCGAGATAACCGGCGTGCCGAAGGGTTACGACAAACCGTTGTCGGCGCTGCTCGATGCCGGCGATCTGGCTTACAAAGGCGCCAGCCAACTCAACGCCGACGGCAAATGGGCGTACAGCTGGTATCTGTTCCTGCCGCTGGGTATGGCCCTGGAAAACCGCAAAAGCATCGAACTGCTGCACTTCCCGCCGGATTATTCGCTGACCCAGGCGCAGGATTATCTGCGCTCGAACACCACCGATCGCTGGGCAACGTTGCTGACCGCAAACGGTATTCCTGCGGCGCAGACACCAGCGTTTCAAACCATCATCGACATCGCCCCGATCGCCGCGCCCGCCAGCGCCGGCAGTGATCTGGAAGGCGTCTACGGTTACTTCAAGGACTACCAGACCACGCTGGTCAAACAGTTCAGCCAGAGTGCCAGCGGTAGCGTGCTGCCGATGGTGGCTTTTGGATCGCCCGTCAGAAACTGGATCAAAGACCAATACGGGCCGACCGTGAGCGTGTTAGGCCTCGCCACCATCACACCGAGCAAAGGCGTGAACGTGCCGGTATTGGGCTCCAATCACCCGAGTTACATCTGGTACGCCGCCGACCCGAAAAGCTACACCGGTGATGACGCACAAGCCAAAGCCGATGCCGCCGGCCTGAAAGTGATGGGACAGGATTTGAGCGCCGCTTGTTGGCAGGCCGGAATGGGCCGCAAACCGGGCAGCGACCCGAAGACTCTGCTCAACAGCTGCACACAAACCTGGCAGGTGACGCAGAAGGTCAAAACCTGCGAGCTCTTCTACACCTCGATTCGCAATCTGAGCGCAGAACAAGCCGCCGCGAAATGCACCACCACGCCGATCAAGGCTGAACTGCAGCAATTGCAGGCACCGCTGCCTGCCGCTGCCGTACCGGCCCCACATTTATAGGTATTTGCGCGTCAGTTTTGGCTGACGCGCAAAACCGCCAATCACGCCTGTCAGATCTGACAGTAGACCGGTTCTGTCATATATCGCAGGATTGGATCCATAAATCGTGTTGCAGGACTGACAGGACGTCAGCCTACGGAAGTCGCAGCACCCGTTGGACAAGGATTGTTATGAACAGTCATGCCGTTCACGCCCGTCATGCGTGTGATTCGCCGGGCATTTATCCGTTTGCCGGCCTCCCCGTGCGTCTCGGGTTTCCAGCCAGCGATGACTTCGAAATCATTCACGATGACGATGGCACCGATGCCGTGATCGCGCATCGGGAGTTTCTGCGCATCACCCGCATGTGTCGCGTATCGGGACAAGTGTTGCCCTATCGATGTCGGCAGACCCGGCAACTGCAAACCGGCCTGCATCTTTACGACCCACGCTTCTGCGGATTGCTGGAACATTCCTGCAACCCCAACGTGTTTCTCGACATGAGCGAATTGTGGCTGTGGGCGCTGAAAGATATCCACAGGGGCGAACGGCTGACCATGGATTTCGCGGCCACTGAAGACAAACTCTTGCGCCAGTTCGCTTGCCATTGCGGATCGTCGCAATGTCGTGGGTGGGTCACCGGTTACGACGAACCACCCAACCGCGAAGGCCAACAGTTTTTACAGCGCAGGCGCCACACGGGCCTGCGCTGAAACGCTGATTACGGCGCGCCGACCGGACGCAAACGATACTGCGGCGGCAATTGCTCGAAACCACTGATGGTGGTGTTGAGACTTTTCCAGCGGCCATCCTTGATGCCATAGATGCAGCCGTGGATCGACAGGCTCTGCCCACGATGCCAGGCGTTCTGGATGATGCTGGTGTGGGCGACGTTGGCCACTTGCTGGATTACGTTGAGTTCGCACATCCGATCGACCTGTTCTTCTTCGGTCGGCAACTTGGCCAGTTCTTCACGTTTTTCGTAGTACAGATCGCGAATTGAACGCAGCCAGCCGTCGATCAGGCCGAACTGGCGATCCTGCATCGAGGCGCGCACACCGCCGCAACCGTAGTGGCCGGTGACCAGAATGTGCTTAACCTTGAGCACATCCACCGCGTACTGAATCACCGAAAGACAATTGAGGTCGGTGTGCAGCACCACGTTGGCGACGTTGCGGTGAACGAACAGATCGCCCGGCAACATGCCGACGATTTCGTTGGCCGGTACGCGCGCGTCGGAACAGCCGATCCACAGATACTCCGGCGTTTGCTGGCGGGCCAGTTTGGCGAAGAAATCCGGGTCTTCCTTGGTGATCGCGTCAGCCCAACGCTCGTTGTTATCAATCAGGTCTTGTAAGTCATGCATGCTGTAAGGCCTCAAGAAAGATGCGCTGGTATGACAGTCGACCGCCCGTCGGGGTCACGCTTGAGCCGAAAGTGATTTCGTTGGAATTCTCGTGTGCCCGGTGAGTCCACCTTAGTAAGGCCCACAGTATGAGGAATTGCTATGACTGATTCACGACGCCCCTACGATGCGGTACAGCCTGAGCCCATCGATGATAACGAAGACCGCATGGGTTCGGTGCATGAGCTGGATTTCGATGAAGACGAGCCCAGCGCGAAGATCGGTGATGAGATCCCAGAGCGGGAACGCGAGCAGTTGATGCCCAATGAACGTGTGCGTGAGGCCGGGATGACTGGCGCCTCGGTTGCCGACCATGAGCCGACCGACGATGACATGAGCCCGGAAACGCTGATCCTTGAAGACGGCGCGCGCGATGCCGAAGAGGCTGGCGAAGGCAATCAGGCGGATTGGGATTTGAGCATTGTCGATGAGGATGACATTGGCGGTGGTAATGGGCTGGATGAGGCGGAACTGGCGCGGCGTGATCCGATGGATGGCAAGCGCTGACAAACCCGATCCCCTGTAGGAGCTGCCGAAGGCTGCGATCTTTTGATCTTTTTTGCATGATCCGGAACAAGATCAAAAGATCGCAGCCTGCGGCAGCTCCTACAGGGGGGATGTTGTATCCGCAGGAGCAGAATGAGTCAGGGGGTCAGTCAACCAAAGTGCAGGCCATGACCACCGCATCTTCACGCCCGCCCACCGCCGGATAATAATCCCGACGCCGGCCAATCTCGTTAAAGCCATAACGCTCATACAACCGGAACGCCGCCGTATTACTGTCGCGCACTTCGAGAAAACACTCCCGAGCCTCAGCCGCATACGCCCGCGACATCAGATGCTCCAGCAGCGTCAGCCCCAACCCTCGCCCCTGACTCTCCGGTTTCACCGTGATATTGAGCAGATGCGCCTCATCGAGAATGATCTGCACCACACCATGCCCAACCTGTTGCTCACCTTCGAACATCAGCCAGATCTGGTATTTGCCCAAGCCGTCGAGAAAAATCCCGCGCGTCCACGGATGGCTGTACGCGGCGAATTCAATCTTTAGCATAGCGTCCAGATCCGCCTCGATCATCGGGCGGAACGATACAGCGTCACTCATTCGATTCTTTCCAGCGCGCCATCAGCCGACGCATGGCTTGCCACACAGCGGCTTTGCGCTGTGGCTCTTCCATTAACAATTCCAGACCGGGAATGGCCCAGGCTGAGCCCAGACCTTCGATCTGCAACTCACGATTGAATGCTTCAGCGTCCGCCTCACCGGCAAAACGCACCGCCGGCAGACCGATCAGCCACAGGCAGGTGCAGGGTGCGGATTCCATTTGTACCGAAAGGAAACCCTGCACAAAGTCGCGCGCCGCATCCGGGCCCTGATCCATGGTGCCGCGATTGAGCCACGGCCAACGCACTGGCTCGCCGACGATTTGCGGTGCATCCGGCAGGCCGGCGGCACGCAGCATGTCTTTGAGCAATAAATAAGCAGGATCACGGCTCTGGAACGGTTCGCCTGTGGGTAACTCGACCAGCAGCAGGCAACGTCCGGCCCGCAATAATTGTAGGGCGAAACGCGGCGGCGGCACGGGTGCAGGCTTGGCGACGACTGGCGTGTCGTCGGCCTCTTCCACCGGTTTGGCGTTGGTTCGCGTGCTCGCCAGCGACGGGCGCGGCACTTCGATCTTCGGCCGTTCGCTCGGGCGCGCAACAGGCTGCACCGGCGCTTCGGCCTGAGGCGCGGGCACCGGCGGCGCTTCTACCTCGGGCTCGGGCATGTCCAGCAGCTCGGGGCGCGAGGGGGCGGCGAAGGGCAATTCGGTGCGCGGCAGCCAATTGACCACCTGCATGGCGTTCAAATAGGCGCGGCGGCGGGACTCGATAAGCAAAGGGTCGGCCACTTGTGGATAACTGAAGTGGGCTGATTCTACCGCCCTTCGCCCAAGATCGCCCGTTGTTGATCAATCACTTGACCGAAAGAAAAACAACAGCCTGTCCCTGGATTGAATCGTATCGGCTGCGATGCAGTACAATCGCCGCTTTTCATTGCCAACCAGCCGGGCATTCCGATGATCGAACCCAAGCGCGTCTTGCGCGCCCTCGCTGAACACTGGGCGCTTCTGGAGCCTTTGTGTGAGCACTTCGACCAAGGCACATTGAGCCTCAACGAACTGCGCACGCAACTGGCCGCCCAACAACTGGACAGCACGCCGCAGGACATTACCAGCCTGCTCGACGTGTGGATTCGCCTCGATATTCTGGTGCCGGTGGCGAAAAGCCCGAACCGGTTCGAGCTCAATGCGCAGATTCACGACTTCCTCGCTTACCTGCGTCGTGAACACCGTTTGGGCCTGTGCCTGGAAATCGAAGCCTATTTGCGTCACCTCGAACGCCTGGCCGGTTACATTCAGGATGCGTTCGACGTTCGCGACGGTCACGACCTCGCCCGTCAGCTGCGTTTGCTCGACATGCGCGTTCGCGATGTTCTGAAGAAACTCGACAACGACGAACAAGCGCTGGTTGCAGTAGCCGAACGGGCCAAAACCAGCGATCGACAGATTCCCTTGCGTCAGCGTTACGCCGAAGTACTGGCGACGTGGGACGAATACGTCGAGCCGATGATCGATCTGGTAAACGCCGACGGCGCCTTCGAACAAGGCGTGCGCAAGGTCGAAACCGTGCTGCTGAAAATGCTCAGCGAGCAACAGCGCCTCGGCCATCTGGTTGACGATGACATGCTGCTGCGCACCCACGCGCGCATCCTCGAAATGCAGACCAGCGCTCAGTTGACTCTGCGGCATGCCCGCGAACTGTTGCTGCCGCTGCGTGAAGAAGCCCGCCGGCACAACGCCGTGACCCGTGGCGCCGCGCTCGCACTGGCGGCGATCCGCCGTAAAGGCATCGACGCCGTGCCGCAAGCCGCGATGCCGATGTTCACTCGCCCGCAAAGCACCTTCCTCGGCAGCGCCAGTCAGGTCGAAGCCTACGTGTACGCGTTGGCGCGTTTCGAACCGAAACCGGCCCGCTTCCCGAAAGCGCACAAAACCCAGAAAGGCGATGCGCCACGTGCCCCGCGCACCGTGCGCGAGATGGTCGACCGTTGCGAAGAATCGCTGCCGATGCCGGATCTGATGACCTGGCTGCTCGAGCAGGAACCGGACGGCGCCACCGACGAATTGCTCTACTGGTTCTCGCGCCTGTCGCGGGAAAAACGCTTTACCCGCGAACGTCTGGAACGCCGCGAATACCACACTCATGAGCACCAGGTCAGCCTGCGCTCCTTCGCCCTGCTCTCGGCCCGCGACAATGCCGCCGAGGATTCTGCGAGCATCCCCAATGCATCTTGATCTCTCCGAACTGTCCCAACTGGCACCGATCTTCCGCGAGCTGTTCAAGGGTTACCACGTCAGCCGCCGCGACCCGGAACTGTACGCGCAACTGTCGAACTTCCAAGATCAATACCGCACGCTGTTCAAGGCGCTGGGTTTTGAACTGGTCTGCGACACCCGTGGTTTCTACTACTTTGTGCCGGACATGGCCGCTGCGGCGGTGAACAAGACGGCGCAGCGTCTGGCGCTGTTCACCTTCATCCTCGTCGAGCATCTGGCCGATCAGGGCCGCGACCCGATCGCCGTGCTCGATGGCGGCAGTCTCGGCCGTGAAGAACTGCCGTCGCTGCTGGAGAAATACCGCGACCTGTTCATTCAGGCCGAGGTGCAGACCGTCGAAGAGCTCGAAGAAAAGATCATGCGCCGCATGACTCAACTCGGTTTCGCCGGTGAGGAAAACGGTGTGTACCGCTTCCTGCCACCGATGCACCGTTTCCTCGACGTGTGCCTGTCGGTGCAGCAAGACCGCGATCTGGCGGCCAGCGTGCACAGCGTATTGCCGCTGCCAGCGCCGGTGCTGATCGACGAAGCGGCGGAAGCCAAATTCCTCGAAACCGACGATCCACTTGATCTCAGCGAATTTGATGAAGAGAGCGAAGAAGACGCACTGGCCCGCGCCATTGCCGAAGAACAGGAGTCCGACGCATGAGCCAGGAACGCTACGGCATCCGCCGCTTTGCCCTATTGAACACTGCCGGTTACAGCCTCGGCCTGTTCCCGCTGGAAGAACCGTTGTCGGTTTACGGCGCGAACAACCTCGGTAAATCGGCGTCGATCAACGCCTTGCAGTTCCCGATTCTGGCGCGCATGTCGGACATGAGTTTCGGCAAGTACAGCCTCGAACAATCGCGGCGCTTCTACTTCGCTTCCGACACCAGCTACATCCTTGTCGAAGTGAATCTGCCACACGGCCCGCACGTCATTGGTGTGGTCGGGCGTGGCCCGGGCGGTGGTTTCGGTCACCAGTTCTTCGCCTACGCCGGCAAACTCGATCTGGCGCATTACCAGAAGAACGACACCTGCCTGCGTCAAAAAGAGCTGTTCAACAACCTTGAGAAAGAAGGCCTGAAAGCCTACGAACTCAAGCCCGATGAGCTGCGTCGTTTGCTGGTGGGCGGTCACACTTCGATCCCGCTCGACCTGACCCTGATCCCGCTGCGCTCCACCAGCGAGCAAAGCCTGAAGACTTTCCGCGCGCTGTTCATCAACCTGCTGCACATGCGCGAAATTACTGCGGCCAAGTTGAAGCAGTTGTTCCTCGATGCCTTCGAACACAGCCTGCGTTCCGGCAGCGTCGATTACATCGCCGCGTGCGAAGAAGCCTTCCGCGACGTGCGTCGTATGGAACAGGACTACAACTCGCTGGTCGCTGCCGGCCCGTTGGTTGAAGCCTTGGCCAACGGCGTGAAACAGCGCGACGTGCTGCGCGGCAAACTGCATCGCCTGTCGCCGCTGCTCGATTCGTTGCTCGGCACCTGGTCGGATTACGCCAGTGCGCGCAAGGAAGAGCTGACCATTCAGGCCGACCACTACCGTGGCGAGCAGGACAGCCTGCAAAACAATCAGCGCGGCGGTACCCAGGAATTGATGCGTCTGGAGCGGGAAATTTCCGGCATCCAGCGCTGGCTCGGCGAGCTGTCGGTACTGAAGAATCGCTTTGCTTTGGTCGATGACGTCAAAGTGCTGGAGCAACAATTGCTCGCGGCCAAAGACGCCCACGACGAACTCGCCGGCGCCTTGGCGCAATCGCGTCAGTTCAGTGCAGAAGATCTCGAAGAACGCCTGCGCGATCTGGAAAAACGCCTGAAGTCGGTGAAGCAGCAACTCGATCACGCCGACAACAACAGCTACGCACGTCTACGCGAAGAGTTTTCGCAGCAGGACGTCGAGCGCCTGATGCGTTTGTTCAACAGCGCGCTGTTCAGCTTGCCATTGGGCGAACACGGCATCGCCCTCGACGAGGATGGCCAGTGGGTCAAATCGATGGAGCTGATCCTCGATGGCTTCAAAGGCGAGCGTTTCGAAGTGCCGGGCCTGTCGATCGATATCTCCAATATCGAGCCGCCAGCCCTGCAAGCGCTGGCCGATCGTGCCGCGTTGCGCGATCAGAAAGAGCGTCTGGAAAAAGAACTCAAGCAACTGAAAACCCAGCAGGCTGTTGCTGCTGACCGCTCGGCGAGCAAGACCCAGACCGAAGCGCTGTACCAGCAAGTGTTGGACGCACAGAAGGCGCTGGAAGATTTCCGTCGCACGCAGACGTTGAGCGCTGAAGAAGGCGACAAGCTCGAGCAACTGGCGCAGATGGAAGGCGCGCAGGACGAACTCAAGCGTTCCAGCGATGCCTTCACCGAACGCGTCCAGCAACTGTCGGCCAAGCTGCAACTGGTCGGCCGTCAGATCGCCGATATGGAAGCCAAGCAACGCACGCTCGACGATGCATTGCGCCGTCGTCAGTTGCTGCCGGCGGATCTGCCGTTCGGTACGCCGTTCATGGATCCGGTCGACGATTCGATGGACAACCTGCTACCGCTGCTCAACGACTACCAGGACAGCTGGCAAGGCTTGCTCCGTGCTGACGGTCAGATCGAAGCGCTGTACGCGCAAGTGCGCCTCAAAGGTGTGGCCAAGTTCGACAGCGAAGACGACATGGAGCGCCGTCTGTCGCTGCTGATCAACGCTTACGCGCACCGTACCGATGAAGCGCTGACGCTGGGCAAGGCCCGTCGTGCAGCGGTCACCGACATCGCCCGCACCCTGCGCAACATTCGCAGCGACTACGACAGCCTCGAGCATCAACTGGCGCTGTTCAACCGCGAGATCAACAAGCGTCAGGTCTCCAACCTGCAGAGCTTCCGCATCGTCCTCGCGCCGAACAAGGAAGCCCTCAAGCACATCGATCAGATCATCCACAGCGCCGGTCAGTACGAAGAAGGCGAAACCCTGTCGGTGTTCGACCTCAGCCAAAGCGCCGAGCAGGACAACAAGAACGAAGAGGCCAAGGAATATCTGGCGCGGTTGGTCGCGGCAAACCACAACCAGCTCGGTCTCAAGGACTTGTTCGAACTGGCGTTCGAGATCACCAAGGTCAACGGTCAGCCGGTGATCCACACCGACATCGATGGCGCGGCGTCCAACGGCACGACCATGACCATCAAGGCGCTGACCAACATGTACTTGTTGCTGCACTTGATGGATCGCGATCAGGCCGGCCGCGTGCGTCTGCCATACTACCTAGACGAGGCGGCGGACATCGATGAGAAGAACCAGGCCGCACTGCTGGAAACCAGTCTGCAACTGGGCTTCGTGCCGATTCTGGCGAGCGTGAAGCCGCAGGTCTGCGCGAGTGTCGCGATCGACCTGGAAGGCGGCAGCGGCCCGGCGGGGATCTACATTGATGAGGCGGACTGGAAGTACATCCGTCGCCATGATGTGGTGAAGGCCACGGTGAATGTTGAAGCGGATGAACCGGAGCTGGATGCGGTTTGATCGGCGTTAACTGAAGATAAAAAAAGGGCCGCGATCTGTTTGGATCGCGGCCCTTTTTTATGGCTTGGGGTTTGTGCTGATTTTGCGGGCCCTATCGCGAGCAGGCTCACTCCTACAGTTGGAATTGGTTCCCCTGTAGGAGTGAGCC
>NZ_JASCPK010000176.1:0-10534 GCF_029959385.1 Pseudomonas sp. PS01303 | reverse complement strand
CACTGAAGCGCTGGTGATTTTGTCACGTAAACTTGCGCGTATTGCATACGCGCTGCTGAAGAGCGAGAAAGCATACGTCAGCAAAACTGCCTAAAAAACGTTGTTCGCAACCATAGAATCTCCCACAATTGGATTGGGTGCGGACAGGCAGATAATTGTTGGTTGTGAGGCCGTCATCGCTAGCAAGCCCGCCACACAGGGATTGAGTACAACCGTAGAAATGGGTCGGCTGTCAGGCCGCCTTCGCGAGCAAGCTCTGCTCCTACAAAAGCATAATCAAAATCAAAAGATCGCAGCCTTCGGCAGCTCCTACACAGGATGAGCGCAAGCTCGGCTGCGGCTTTTGATCTTGCCGTGCTGGCCCCTTCGGAAGGCTGAGTGGAGGGATTTATCCGGGGGTAGGAGCGCAGCGACGTTTGGCGCAGCCAAACACATCGAGAGGAGGTGCAGCGAAGCAAACCGGAGGCGATGCCCCCGGATGAATCCCGTAACGAAGGAACCCCGAGCCCCAGCGAGCGGGCCGAACGCCGGGGCCCAGCGTTTTGGTTACTTTTGGGCGTCTGCAAAAGTGACCCGCTGTAAGAGCGGAACCGTAATCCGCACCCCCCGAAGAACCGGATATACACCCAAAAACCCAAGAGCATGGTCGGCCCAAAGGCCGCCAAGCCACACCAAAAGCGTCAAAGCCGAAAATGCCCAACCATCCCCCGCAACCCAACCCCCAACTGCGCCAGCTCAACACTAGAAGCCGCATTCCCCCGCAAGCCAACGAAGACTGATCCGCACTCGTACGAATACTCGTCACACTGCGATTAATCTCCTCCGCCACCGAACTCTGCTCCTCCGCCGCCGCCGCAATCTGCTGATTCATCTGCTGAATCAACGACACCGCCGCCGCAATACTCCCCAGCGCACTCTCCGTCTGCAGCGCATCACTCACCGCCAGCTTCACCAACTCACCACTGCTCTGAATCTGCTGCACCGACGAATGCGCCGCCGCCCGCAACGCACTGACCAATCGCTCAATCTCCTCGGTCGACTGCTGCGTACGCCGCGCCAACGCACGCACCTCATCCGCCACCACCGCAAAACCCCTGCCCTGCTCCCCGGCACGCGCAGCCTCGATCGCCGCGTTCAACGCCAACAGATTGGTCTGCTCGGCCACACTCTTGATCACCCCCAGCACCGTGCCGATATTCTGAATCTCGGCACTCAGGCTCTCGATGCTGGAACTCGCCGACGTCGCCGAATCCGCCAACTGCTCGATCCGCGCCATGCTCTGCCGCACCACCTGCTGACCACTCTCAACCTTGCTGTCTGCGGTCTGCGCCGCCAACGCGGCCTCTTCGGCATTGCGCGCAACATCATGCACCGTCGCCGTCATCTGATTCATCGCGGTGGCAACCTGCTCGGTTTCCTCCTTCTGACTGCTGACCTCAAGATTGGTCTGCTCAGTCACCGCCGATAGCGATTGCGCCGAACTCGCCAACTGCTCGATACCCGCCTGCAACCCGCTGACAATCGTGCTCAACCCCGCGCCCATCTGCTGCATCGCCAGCATCAACTGGCCAATTTCATCACGACGCGTCACCGGCACTGTCGCACTCAAATCCCCCGCCGCAATCTGCTGCGCCACCTGAATCACACTGCGCAACGGCGCAACGATCAACCGCGTGATCACCCACGCCGCGATCAACCCGACCAACAGCGCCAACGCCGACGAAGCAATAATCAGCAGCGAATTCTTCTTCAGCTCAGCCTGCATCGCGCCGTCTTCAGCGACGTACGCCTGATTGACCCGCTCCACCACTTGCGCGGCCCGCTGATGCAATTGGCCGTAGACGGTTTTTTCCTGCGCCAGCAACCCGGTGTACTCCGCCAGCTTCTCGTTGAACCCGGCAATGTGCCCCGATACTTCATTGAGCACCGTCAGATAACCCTCGTCCTTGACCGTGGACTTCAGCGCCTCGGCCTGCGCCTGAGCCTGCGCGGCCTGCTCGATATTGCCTTTGTCGGCACCGTCGGCATCGCCCTTGCGACTTTGATCCAGACGAACCCGCGCCTCGTTCATCGCCTGCAACATCAGCCGCGACACCTGACTGACCTGACTGGCTTGCTCAATGAATTGCGCACCGTCCTTGCCCTCGGACTCTTTCAGGGTATAGGCGCCGTCGTCCGCCAACCCGGCCTGCAACACATCGAGGTTATTGGCGACGCTGGACACCGACCAACTGGCCATCTCCAGTGCCAGATCCTTGGTCTGGGTCAGCGAAACAAATTCATCGAAGGCCTTGCGATAGGCCTCCAGCGATTGCACGACATCGTTCATCACCGGCACGTTGGCCGCTGATTGCGCCTTGAGCGCGTTGGCTTGAGCAATCAGCCCATCGACGCCTTCACGCAAGGCATCGGCGGTTTTCGGATTGCCGCGCAGCGCATATTCCTGCTCCAGCAGCCGCACATCGAGCAGACCGCTATTGAGCGATGACATCTGTTTGAGCCCATCAAAACGCTGACTGATGGTTTGCAGAGACCAGACGCCAATCGCCGCGACAAGCGCGGTCAACAGCAGCACCAGTGCAAATCCGATACCCAGTTTTTTTGCCATACCGAGGTTGGCAAAACGTCCTTGCACGGCCGAAATCATTGCGCTTAATCCCCTGCCAAAGTCTGTGAACGCAGAGTCGCAACGGCCAACAGGCAGCACAAGTCTCTGGCGTCGGAATAATGGCAAAAAGCTACGTCCGCGTCGTTTTCAGGACACTCGAGGTCGATCCGCACAAGTGTTGCGAAAAAACTGCCGCGCGCGCGGATCACAGGCATGCGCCACATTGATCCGCTGCCAATCGCTGCTTTCGCCACTCGGACTGAACACACTGGACGCCGACAGCAACACACCACTGCGCTGAGCCTGGCGGCACAATCGAACATCATCGGTCTGCGGCGCCCGCGCCCAAATGAACAATCCGCCCGTAGGCTTGCCGAACACCTCCCAATCGGCGTCTTCCAGCAACTGCAATGCGGCGGTGCGATCGGTATTCAGGCGCTGGCGCTGGCGCTGCACCAGTTTTCGATAAGCGCCGCTGGCCATGAGGCTTGCCACAACCGCCTCACTGAAGCTCGAGGCGCCCATGCTGCTGATCATCTTCACTTGCGCCAGACGGGCAATCACCTCAGGTTCGGCGAGGACGAAACCGACCCGTAATGAACTGCTCAGGGTTTTCGAAAAACTGCCGACGTAAATCACCCGTTCATCCAGCGCCGCCAGCCGGGTGCCGTTACCACTGTGTAGATCGGCGTAGACATCGTCTTCGATCAGGCGGACATCATGCAGCCTGCACAAGTACAAAACCTGTTGAGCCGCGGTCGCTGTCAGGCTGGTACCCGTGGGATTGTGGTGATGACTGTTGATGAACATCGCCACCGGGCGAAATTCACGCAGCAATCTTTCAAGCGCGTCGAGATCAGGCCCGGTCGGCGTGCGGCGCACCTCGATCATGTTCACCCCGTGCAGGCGCAGCAGGTTGAACAGCGGCGCGTATCCGGGTGTTTCCACGACCACGCAATCTCCCGCTTGCAACAGGGTGCGCACGATCAAATCCAGTGCATGGCTGGCACCTGCCGTGGTGAGCAATTGCTCTGCAGGCGCATCGATATTGAATATTTTCAGGCGTTTGACGATCTGCTCGCGCAGCGCCGGAAGGCCTGCCGCGCTGCTGTAGTTGAACAGGCTGGCCATGTCCGTGCGGGCAACCTCGCGGATCGCATAGCTCAAGTCATCGGACTCGCGCCAACTCTCGGGCAAGCCGCCGCTGCCCAGTTTCAGTCCGCCAGCAGCGCCGTAGAAGCCACTGCAACCAGCCTCGCCCTCGCCCTGTCCGCACAGCGTCTTGGGTGACGCGGCCACCATGAACCCCGTGCCTTGGCATGAAGCCAGAATCCCCTGCGCGACCAGCCGCTCGCAGGCCTCGGTCACACAGGACTGGCTGAGCAAGTTGCCCCGGGCAATTTGCCGAACCGAGGGCAAACGAGTGGCGGGCGCGACGCCATTCTGCGCGACCCACTCCGTCATTCCATCAACGATTTGCTGCACCACTGGCACCAATGCCTGTCGGTCGATTCTCAATTCCATGAGCGCACAAACTCCTGTCCGTTTTGCTGGCCGCAGTAAATCACAGCCGCCGTCAGGAGGCTGTGCGACAAAGCCGACAAAAGCGCTCGATCTAACTCTTTGATACACATTGCTGGGTGAGGGAGCAGGTTCAGAACGCGGTGACGCCGCCATCTACTGCCAGCGAATGACCGGTGGTGAACGCCGCATCGTCGCTGCACAGGTACAACACGGCGCTGGCGATTTCCTCGACCTTGCCGATGCGGCCGACCGGGTGCATGGCGTTGGCAAACTCGCCTTTCTTCGGGTCGGCCTCGTAGGCGCGACGGAACATGTCGGTGTCGATCACCGCCGGGCACACGGCGTTGACGCGGATTTTCTTCTTGGCGTATTCGATGGCCGCCGATTTGGTCAGGCCGATCACTGCGTGTTTCGACGCCGCATAGATGCTCATCTTCGGCGCTGCGCCAAGACCGGCGACCGAAGCGGTGTTGACGATCGCCCCGCCGCCCTGCGCCAGCAGCAATGGCAACTGGTACTTCATGCACAGCCAGACGCCTTTGACGTTGACGCCGATGATCGCGTCGAACTCGTCCATCGAGCCCTCGGCCAGTTTGCCCTTTTCGATTTCGATCCCGGCATTGTTGAAGGCATAGTCGAGACGGCCGTAGGTATTGATCACCTCGTCCATCAGATTTTTCACTTCGCTCTCGACGGTCACGTTACAGCGGACGAAGGTCGCTTCGCCGCCGGCTGTACGAATCAGCGCCACAGTGCCCTCGCCTCCTGCGGTATCCAGATCGGCGACTACCACTTTCAAGCCTTCGGCGGCGAATGCCTGGGCGGTCGCACGGCCGATGCCGTTGGCCGCGCCTGTGACTACGACAACCTGACCGGAAAACGTCATGCTCATTGTTATGTCCTCGAACGCATAGATGCAGGGGGAATGCTTAGCGTTGCAGCATAGCCACAGCGGTTGGCCGCGCGTCAGCACTATCCAGTGGCTGTTTAGGCACCCATGCGTTGCAGTGATAAAACCGGCCCGGTGATCATCACTGCACTGGATCGACGTGCATTCGCCGCATCAGCCAACCTTGCGGCATCGGCCATGAAGGTCTATCAACAAGGCTTCATTCCGTTCGAGTGCCTGCCATGACCAACCAGACCAATCGCCAGTTCCTGCTCGCCAAACGCCCGGTGGGCGCTGCCACCCGCGAGACCTTCACCTATCAGGAAGTACCGGTCGGCGAGCCGGCGGCGGGCCAGATTCTGGTCAAGAACGAATACCTGTCCCTCGACCCGGCCATGCGTGGCTGGATGAACGAGGGCAAGTCCTACATCCCGCCGGTCGGCATCGGTGAGGTTATGCGCGCACTGGGCGTGGGAAAAGTCGTCGCCTCGAACAATCCGGGATTTGCCGTCGGCGACTACGTTAACGGTGCCATTGGCGTGCAGGATTATTTCCTTGGCGAGCCAAGAGGTTTCTACAAGGTCGATCCGAAACTGGCCCCGCTGCCGGTGTATCTGTCAGCGCTGGGCATGACCGGCATGACCGCCTATTTCGCTTTGCTGGATGTCGGCGCGCCGAAGGCTGGCGACACCGTGGTGTTGTCCGGCGCGGCTGGCGCGGTGGGCAGCATTGCCGGGCAGATCGCCAAGATCAAAGGTTGCCGCGTGGTGGGCATTGCCGGTGGCGCCGACAAGTGCAAATTCCTCATCGATGAGCTGGGTTTCGACGGCGCCATCGATTACAAAAACGAAGACGTGATCGCCGGGCTCAAACGCGAATGCCCGAAAGGCGTGGACGTGTATTTCGATAACGTTGGCGGTGACATTCTCGACGCAGTACTGAGCCGTTTGAACCTGAAAGCGCGGGTAGTGATTTGCGGTGCGATCAGCCAGTACAACAATAAAGAGGCGGTCAAGGGCCCGGCCAATTACCTGTCGCTGCTGGTCAACCGCGCGCGGATGGAGGGTTTTGTGGTGATGGATTACGCGGCGCAGTACGCCATCGCGGCGCAGGAAATGGCCGGCTGGATGGCCAAGGGGCAGCTCAAGAGCAAGGAAGATATCGTCGAAGGTCTGGAGACCTTTCCGGAGACGCTGATGAAATTGTTCAGCGGCGAGAACTTTGGCAAGTTGGTGTTGAAGGTTTAAAGCAGAAGATCAAAAGATCGCAGCGTGCCGCAGCTCCTACAGGTGTTCACATAGCCCTGTAGGAGCTGCCGAAGGCTGCGATCTTTTAGGCGATTTCGGCTACAACCGAAGCCAGCGCCTGAGCCGGATCCGCCGCCTGGCTGATCGGACGGCCAATCACCAGATAGTCGGAACCGGCATCCAGCGCCTGACGCGGGGTCAGAATGCGGCGCTGATCGTCTTGCGCGCTGCCCGCCGGGCGAATCCCCGGGGTCACCAGTTGCAGCGACCGGTGCGCGGTTTTCAGCGCCGTGGCTTCCAGCGCCGAGCACACCAGACCGTCCATGCCAGCCTTCTCGGCCAGTGCAGCTAGACGCAACACTTGCTCTTGCGGCTCGATGTCCAGACCGATACCGGCCAAATCTTCACGTTCCATCGAGGTCAGCACGGTCACGCCGATCAGCAACGGTTGCGGGCCCGTGCGCTTGTCGAGCACTTCACGGCAAGCAGCCATCATGCGCATACCGCCGGAGCAGTGAACGTTGACCATCCACACGCCCATCTCGGCAGCGGCTTTTACGGCCATCGCGGTGGTGTTGGGAATGTCGTGGAATTTCAGGTCGAGGAATACCTCAAAACCCTTGTCACGCAGGGTGCCGACGATTTCTGCGGCACAGCTGGTGAACAATTCCTTGCCCACTTTGACCCGGCACAGTTTCGGGTCCAACTGGTCGGCCAGCTTCAGTGCGGCGTCACGGGTGGGGAAATCCAGGGCGACGATGATAGGAGTCTGGCAGGCGGACATGAATGGGCTCTCAGGCAGGACGAAATCGGCGCGCATTGTAGCGGAACCGGCGGCGGCGCGGCACCCGATGATCGGTAAATCGTCGCGCCAAACGTGATCAGCATAGCGCTCGCTGCTATTGTGTCGACTCCGATACACAGCCGACACGCCAGCAACAAGCACCCACGCTAGCCTCGCCAGCCGCAACACGTCCTTACATCAGCACTTCCCGCCTCACGGCCGGACGCCTATGCTGAAACCACTACCTCGCAGCCCATCTTTGTGGTTGGCGGCCTACCTGGCAGACGAACAGCCTCATGCACAACACCCAAATGACCGCGACTGATGAGCCCAAAGACGACAAACGCTGGAGCATTCGCGCGCTGATCGTCGACGACGATGTGCCGATCCGCGAGCTGATGATCGACTACCTTGCGCGTTTCAACATCCACGCCAGCGGTGTGACCGATGGCGCGGCGATGCGTTTGGCGATGCAGGCCGAACATTTCGACGTGGTGGTGCTCGACCTGATGCTGCCCGGCGAAGACGGTTTGTCGCTGTGCCGCTGGCTGCGCAGCGAATCGGACATCCCGATCCTGATGCTCACCGCGCGCTGCGAGCCGACCGACCGTATCATCGGCCTCGAACTCGGCGCCGATGACTACATGGCCAAGCCGTTCGAACCGCGCGAACTGGTGGCGCGCATTCAGACGATTCTGCGCCGCGTGCGCGACGACCGTACCGAACAGCGTGCGAATATTCGCTTCGACAACTGGCGCCTGAACAGCGTGCTGCGCCAGTTGATCGCCGACGATGGCCTCGTGGTGCCGCTGTCCAACGCCGAATTCCGTTTGCTCTGGGTGTTTATCGAACGTCCGCGCAGAGTGCTCAGCCGCGAACAATTGCTCGACGCCGCGCGCGGTCGCTCGATCGAAGCGTTCGACCGCAGCATCGATTTGCTGGTGTCGCGCCTGCGACAAAAACTCGGCGACGATCCGAAAGCCCCGCAGTTGATCAAAACCGTACGCGGTGAGGGTTACCTGTTCGACGCGCGGGACATCGGCTGATGCGAGCGCGCTTCGACACGCTGTTCGGCCGCCTGTTTGGCATGCTGTTCGTGGCGATCGTCCTGGCGCACTTGCTGGCGTTTGCCTGGTTCCACCACTACGGCCCGCCTCCGCCGCCGCCACCGCCGGAATTTTCCGAGGGCGTCGACGGCCAGCGTCCGCCGATGGATCCGCGCTTCGAACCGCGTCCACCGCGCCCATGGTTTGGCGGGCCGTTGGTGCCGCTGACGTTTCAGTTCATCTCGCTGATGATCGCCGCATGGTACGGCGCCAAACTGCTGACCCGACCGATCCAGCGCCTGAGCGACGCCGCCGAACGCCTCAGCGAAAACCTCGACAGCCCGCCGCTCGACGAATCAGGCCCGAAAGAAGCCCGGCAAGCGGCGCACACTTTCAACCTGATGCAACAGCGCATCCGCGAACAGGTGCAGCAACGCGCGCGCATGCTCGGCGCCGTCTCCCACGACCTGCGCACGCCGCTGTCACGCCTGAAACTGCGCCTGGAAAACATCAGCGATGAAAAGCTGCAAGGCCAGATGCGTCAGGATCTCGACGACATGATCGGCATGCTCGACGCCACCCTCACCTACCTGCACGAACAGCGCACCAGCGAAGCCCTGCAACTGATGGACGTGCAGGCGCTGGTCGAATCTTTGTGCGAAAACGCCGAGGATCAGGGCGCCGATGTGCAAGTCAGCGGCCATTGCGCACCGCTGCCGGTGCAACCGATGGCGCTGCGCTCGTGCCTCAACAACCTGATGGACAACGCGCTGCGCTATGCGGGGCAGGCGCGGATCGAACTGGAGGATCAGCGTGAACAACTGCTGATTCGCGTGATCGACCACGGCCCGGGCATCGCCGCCGACAAACGTGAAGCGGTGTTTGAACCGTTCTACCGACTGGAAGGCTCACGCAACCGCAACTCCGGCGGCGTCGGCCTCGGCATGACCATCGCCCGCGAAGCCGCGCAGCGTCTGGGCGGACAGCTGAATCTGGAAGAAACCCCGGGCGGCGGCCTCACCGCCATCATCCGCCTGCCCCGCCCCTGAAAACACCACCATCCCCTTGTAGGAGTGAGCCTGCTCGCGAAAGCGGTGGGTCAGCCAGCAATGTTTTGGACTGACCCACCGCATTCGCGAGCAAGCCTGCTCCCACAGGGTTTAGTGATGTTCTTTTGATCTGTGTACCACCCGGTACAAACCCCACATACCCCCGACAACTTGCGCCCCGACGCTGCATAAGCCGGTACACCCACCGGTTTTCATTCCAGGGAGTGAGTCCAATGATCGGTAGCGTCAGCAACTACACGAGCTATACCAGCACCAGCACCAGCAACACCACCACGCGGAACGCCCGCAGTCAGGAACTGCAAAAAGAACTGTTCGCCAAACTCGACAGCAACGGCGACGGCACCATCAACAGCGACGAACTGAGCAGCGGCCTGACCAGCGCCGGCAGCACCGCCGACAGCAGCGAAATCTTCTCCGCCCTGGACAAAAACAAGGACGGCACCGTCAGCCAGGACGAACTCACCGCCAGCCTGACGCCACCCCCGCCACCGCCACAAATGAACAGCGACGAACTGTTCAGCCAACTCGATGCCGATGGCGACGGCAGCGTCACCGCCACCGAACTGAGCAGCGCGTTGCAAACCAGCGACAGCACCTCAACGAGCAACACCGACACCAGCGCCGCCCTGCTCCAAGTGCTCGATAGCGACAGCAGTGGCGGCGTAAGCAGTGATGAACTGAAAGCCGCTTTACAGGCTGGACGCGAACGCCCGGATGAAGAACAGACGGCTTCGACTCAAAGCACGACAGAAGCGCTGAATCGCATGATCGCCAATTTGAGCAAACAGTACTCGCTCGATAACGCGGCGCCGGTCGGCAAGTATTTGAACGTGGCGACTTGAGCCTGCGACGCAATCTACAGCGGAAAATCAAAAGCCCCTCACCCTAGCCCTCTCCCAGAGGGAGAGGGGACTGACCGCGAGGATTCGGAGAGATACGCCGACGCGGGATACCGAGTTGAACTCGAGTTTGAAGAGCTGAATCAAAAGCCCCTCACCCTAGCCCTCTCCCGGAGGGAGAGGGGACTGATCGGGTGGTTTGGTAGAAGTACGCCGACGTGGGATACCGAGTCGAACACAAATTTTGAAAAGCCCAAAAATCGGCCCCCTCTCCCTCGGGAGAGGGCCGGGGTGAGGGGCGAATCCAACGAAGATCAAAAGATCGCAGCCTTCGGCAGCTCCTACACAGGATGAGCGCAAGCTCGACAAGCTTTTGATTTTGATCTCGGAGCCCGTCGGTAGGCTGAGTGGAGGGATTGATCCGGGGTGGGAGCGCAGCGACCGTTTGGCGCAGCCAAACACATCGAGAGGAGGTGCAGCGAAGCAAACCGTAGGCGATGAACCCCGGATCAATCCCGGAGCGAAGG
>NZ_JASCPK010000175.1:0-10659 GCF_029959385.1 Pseudomonas sp. PS01303 | reverse complement strand
CTGCCGAAGGCTGCGATCTTTTGATCTTGTCCTTTTAAAAACAAAGTCAAAAGATCGCAGCCTTCGGCAGCTCCTACAAAAAGCCCGGCCTCACGCAAATGAGGCCGGGCTTTTTTGTTACGGGATCAATCAGGCATCCAGCTCGGCCCAACGCTCCATCAACGCATCCAGCTCAGCGTGCAACTGCTCCAGAGAAGCAATCACCTTGGCCGTCTCAGCCGCAGGACGCTGATAGAAACCGGCATCCGCCATTTCAGCTTCCACCGCAGCGATCTGCTGCTCTTTGGCGTCGATATCGCCCGGCAACGCTTCCAGCTCGCGCTGCAGCTTGTAGCTCAGCTTCTTCTTGGCCGCCGGGGCGGTAGCGGCAGGTTCAGCCACCGCAGCCGGCTCAGCGGTTACCACTGCCGAATTCAGGTCAGCCTTGCCGGATTTGCTTTCAGTCACGCCCAGCAGACGCGGCGAGCCGCCCTGACGGATCCAGTCCTGATAGCCACCGACGTATTCACGCACCTTGCCTTCACCTTCGAAGACCAGGGTGCTGGTGACCACGTTGTCGAGGAATGCCCGGTCGTGGCTGACCATCAGCACGGTGCCGTTGAACGTCAGCAGCACTTCTTCAAGCAGCTCCAGCGTTTCCACGTCGAGGTCGTTGGTCGGTTCGTCGAGCACCAGCAGGTTGGCCGGTTTGCTGAACAGCTTCGCCAGCAACAGACGCGCACGCTCACCACCCGACAGCGCCTTGACCGGCGTGCGGGCACGCTGCGGGCTGAACAGGAAGTCGCCGAGATAACTCAGCACGTGGCGGCTCTGGCCGTCGATATCGATGAAGTCGCGACCTTCGGCAACGTTGTCGATAACGGTTTTTTCCAGATCCAGTTGATGACGCAACTGATCGAAGTAGGCCACGTCGATCCGCGTGCCCTCTTCCACTTTGCCGCTGGTCGGTTGCAGACCGCTGAGCATCAGTTTCAGCAGCGTGGTCTTGCCAGTACCGTTGGCGCCGAGCAGACCGATACGGTCGCCGCGCGTCAGCACCATCGAGAAGTCCTTGATCAGGAACGGGCCGCCCGGGTGAGCGAAACTCACGTTCTCGAGCACCATCACCTGCTTGCCGGACTTGTCGGCAGTGTCCAACTGAATGTTGGCCTTGCCGGTGCGCTCACGACGCTCACTGCGCTCAACGCGCAAAGCTTTCAGGGCGCGGACGCGGCCTTCGTTACGGGTGCGGCGCGCCTTGATGCCCTGGCGGATCCAGACTTCTTCCTGGGCCAGTTTCTTGTCGAACAGCGCGTTGGCGGTTTCTTCAGCGGCCAGAGCGGCTTCTTTGTGCACGAGGAAACTGGCGTAGTCGCCGTTCCAGTCGATCAGGCCGCCGCGATCCAGTTCGAGAATGCGCGTGGCAAGGTTTTGCAGGAAGGAACGGTCGTGCGTGATGAACAGCACGGCGCCCTGGAAATCTTTCAGCGCTTCTTCGAGCCAGGCAATCGCACCGATGTCCAGGTGGTTAGTCGGTTCGTCGAGCAGCAGCAGATCCGGCTCGGACACCAGCGCCTGCGCCAGCAGCACGCGACGACGCCAGCCGCCGGACAACTGGGCGAGGGTCTTGTCGGCCGGCAGTTGCAGGCGGCTCAGGGTGCTGTCGACCAACGTCTGCAAGCGCCAGCCATCACGGGCTTCGAGGTCTTGCTGAACGTGCATCAGCTTGTTCAGGTCTTCTTCAGTGACGCAGTTCTGCGCCAAATGATGGTACTCGGCGAGCAACGCGCCCACGCCATCCAGGCCTTCAGCGACCACGTCGAACACCGTCCGATCGTCGGCCACTGGCAATTCTTGCGGCAATTCGCCGATTTTCAGACCGGGGGCACGCCACACGGAGCCGTCATCAGGCTTTTGATCGCCCTTGACCAGCTTCATCATGCTGGACTTGCCTGTGCCGTTGCGGCCGATGATGCACACCCGCTCACCACGGGCGATCTGCCAGGACACCTTGTCCAACAACGGCATAGCGCCGAACGCAAGGGACACATCGCTGAATTTGAGCAGGGTCATGAGCTTCTCCAAAAACCGGGCGCGCATTCTACCTGACTTAGGGCTCCAGCAGGCCGGCAATTTGTCTGTCGAAGCACTCTGCACAACAATTGTTGCGAACTTGTGCTGCGAGGCCCGCAAAGCTTTCGCCGCTCGCTGGCAAAAGGCTAAGCTACAGACAATTCAGTGCTGACCGAGGTCGGCACTTGTCATGATTTCTCTGCCCGGATGTCTCATGCGCAGTCGCCTTTTCAGTGTTTTGTCCTGCTTGCTACTTACCGCCGCTGCCGTTCAATCCGCCCAGGCGGTGGATCTGTCCACCCAACGCCAGTATTACGATGAAGCCAAGCGCGCCTTGGCCAAAGGCGACACCGGCCCGTATTTCCGTTACAGCCAGGCCCTGGCCGATTATCCGCTGGAACCGTATCTGGCTTACGACGAACTGACCGCGCGCCTGAAAAGCGCAAGCAACGAGGAAATCGAGAAATTCCTCGCCGAGCACGGTGACCTGCCCCAGGCCAACTGGATGAAGCTGCGCTGGTTGCGCTGGCTTGCCGACCGTGGCGACTGGGCGACCTTCGTCAAGTACTACGATCCGAAGCTCAACTTCACCGAACTGGACTGCCTGAATGCGCAGTACCAGATCACCCACGACAAAAAATCCGAAGGTTATGCCAATGCCGACAAGCTCTGGCTGACCGGCAAATCGCAGCCCGCCGCGTGTGACGCGCTGTTCGGCATCTGGGCCGCAGACGGTCAGTTGACCGAACAGAAACGCTGGGAGCGCACCAAACTCGCCGCTCAGGCGCGCAACTATCCGCTCGCCAACAGCCTCGTTAATGGCCTGACCACCCTCGCCCCGCGCGGTCGATTGCTGGTCGATGTCGCGCAGAAACCCGAGTTGCTCAACCAACCGTCGCGCTTTACTCCGGCGGATGAGCCAATGTCCGACGTGGTCAGCCTCGGCCTGCGCCGCCTCGCCCGTCAGGATCCGGACAAGGCCATGGCGCTGCTCGACGGTTACGCCAGCAGCATGCATTTCTCCCGTGATGAAAAAGTCGCGATCGCCCGGGAAATCGGCCTGACCCTGGCCCGGCGTTTCGACAGCCGCGCGCTGGACGTGATGACCAAATACGACCCGGAACTGCGTGACAACACCGTGTCCGAATGGCGTTTGCGTCTGCTGTTGCGTCTGGCGCGTTGGGACGATGCTTACCAACTGACCAAGCGTCTGCCGCAGGATCTCGCCACCACCAACCGCTGGCGTTACTGGCAGGCGCGCAGTCTGGAACTGGCGCAACCGCAGAACCCGGAAGCACAGACCCTGTACAAAAATCTGGCGCGTGAACGTGACTTCTACGGTTTCCTCGCCGCCGACCGCTCGCAATCGCCGTATTCGTTGAACAACAAGCCACTGGTGCTGAGCCAGGCGTTGATCAACAAGGTGCGCAACACGCCTGGCGTACGCCGTGCGCTGGAATTCCATGCGCGCGGGCAGATCGTCGACGGTCGTCGCGAGTGGTACCACGTCAGCCGTCATTTCAATCGTGACGAAATGGTCGCGCAGGCAAAACTGGCTTATGACCTGAAATGGTATTTCCCGGCGATTCGCACCATCAGTCAGGCGCAGTATTGGGACGACCTGGACATCCGCTTCCCGATGGCCCACCGCGAAACTCTCGTGCGTGAAGCCAAGGTTCGTGGCCTGCACTCTAGCTGGGTGTTCGCGATCACTCGCCAGGAAAGCGCCTTCATGGACGACGCCCGCTCCGGCGTCGGTGCCAGCGGCCTGATGCAACTGATGCCCGCCACCGCCAAGGAAACCGCGCGCAAGTTCAGCATTCCGCTGGCCTCGCCGCAGCAAGTGCTCGATCCGGACAAAAACATCCAGCTTGGCGCCGCCTACCTGAGCCAGGTGCACAGCCAGTTCAACGGCAACCGCGTCCTCGCCTCCGCCGCCTACAACGCCGGCCCCGGTCGCGTGCGCCAGTGGTTGCGCGGCGCCGATCACCTGAGCTTCGACGTCTGGGTGGAAAGCATCCCGTTCGACGAGACCCGCCAGTACGTGCAAAACGTACTGTCGTACTCGGTGATCTACGGGCAGAAACTCAACTCGCCACAGCCGCTAGTGGATTGGCATGAGCGCTACTTCGACGACCAATGACCTGTAGGCGCTGCCGAAGGCTGCGATCTTTAGATCTTGCTCCAAATAAAATGCCCGCATTTTCATGCGGGCATTTTTAGATCAAAAGATCGCAGCCTGCGGCAGCTCCTACATGAATGTGGAGGCTGTCGTTTTGCCCCGTTCAGTCAGGCGATACTTTTGTACTGGGCTCCTGGGCGAATCGGGGTCGGTCATTTCAATCAATTTAATAGCCAGAGCGGGCTTCAGATAGTTCGCACGAAAGGTTGCCTTGTGAGCCAGTCCGAGGCTACCCATGAGCTCGTTTACGCTCAGTTGATCAGCCCCATCAAACACGCCGAGCAACATCGCTACTTGGTCGGTTACTTGGTCGGTTACTTGGTCGGTTGAAGGCTCATTGCTGATTGCTTCTTGCAGCGCAAGACTTAACGCTTGAAGCATGTACTCGACGAAGGGTGTCGATTCGGCCATCCGATCAGCCGCTGACAACGCCGCATAATAGGCATCTTGCTGATCTCTGATTACCGCCTCGACTGGCAAATAAGCCAGCACCGGTCGCCACTGACTGAGAATCAAGGTTTGCCAAAGCCGCCCCATCCGCCCGTTACCATCGGCAAAGGGGTGAATGAATTCGAATTCATAGTGAAAGACACAACTGGTAATCAACGGATGCGAGTCAGAGCCCTGCAGCCAAGCCAGCAAATCATCCATCAAAGACGATATCCGGCTCGGCGGCGGTGCCATATGAACCAGTTGATCACCGCGATAAATGCCTACACCCGCTCGGCGAAAGTGCCCGCATTCATCAATAAGTCCATGCATCAATAGCTCATGCGCGCGAAGCAAGTCAGCCCTGTTACCAGGCTGCCACTGCGGCATGGCCTCATAAGCCGTAAAAGCGTTACGTACTTCCTGGATTTCCTTGGGTAATCCAAGCACCCGACGACCGTCGAGGACGGCTGTTACCTGATCAACACTCAACGTGTTGTTTTCAATCGCCAACGAAGCCTGAATCGTACGGATCCGATTGCCACGCCGCAGTTGAGGCGTTTGAAGGCCATTGTCCAAAGCCGAAAGCTGACCGATTTGCTCGCTGATGTCAGCGATCAAAGCAATCATTCGAGTGGTCAGGGTCAATGGCGGTTGGTAACGACTCATGTCCTCATCCAGGCATTCCATACAGGTCGCCATAATGCCCGATACGGGCGTAGTTCATCAGTGTTGTTTAGACGTTTCCTGACCATCACTAAACTGCAACGCCGCCAGCCGTGCATACAGCGGATTACTGGCAATCAATTCCTGATGTGTCCCCACCGCAACCAATTTGCCCTGATCCATCACGGCGATCCGGTCGGCGTTTTTCACTGTGGCCAAACGGTGCGCAATCACCAGCGTCGTGCGGTTGTGCATCAGGCTCGGCAAGGCTTGCTGGATCAAGTGTTCGCTTTGCGCGTCGAGGGCGCTGGTGGCCTCGTCGAGCAGCAGGATTGGCGCGTCCACCAGCAGCGCCCGGGCGATGGCCAGACGTTGGCGTTGGCCGCCGGAGAGGCCGAGGCCGCCGTCGCCCAAGTGGGTTTGGTAGCCGTCTGGCATTTGTTCGATGAAGTCGTGGGCGTGGGCGATTCGCGCGGCTTCCTTGACCTGCTCCAGTGTGGCCGTCGGGCAGCCATAACGAATGTTTTCCTCGACGCTGCCAAAGAACAGCGCGGGCGTTTGCGAGACGAGGGCGAAGCAGCGGCGCAAATCCAAAGGATCGAGGCGGGTCAAGGGCACGCCATCGAGGAGAATTTGTCCTTCGCGCGGGTCGTAAAATCGCAGCAACAAATCGTACACCGTGGATTTCCCGGCGCCGGACGGCCCTACCAGCGCCAGGGTTTCGCCCGCGCGGACGGTCAGATTCAAGCCATCGACGGCGTAGCTTTCTGGACGCGACGGGTAGGAAAAACGCACATCCCGCAGCTCCAGCTCGCCGCGCACGCGCTCAGGCAACGTCACCAACCCGGAGGTGGGCGGCTGGATGATATTTTCCGAGCGCAGCAGTTCGGCGATGCGTTCGGCAGCGCCAGCAGCGCGTTGCAGCTCGCCGATCACTTCGCTCAGTGTGCCGAAAGCACTGCCGACGATCAGGCTGTAAAACACAAATGCCGCCAGTTCACCCGCCGAAATTCTCCCGGCGATCACGTCCATGCCGCCGACCCATAACATCACCGCGACCGCGCCCAGCACTAGCACGATCACCAGGGTAATCAGCCACGCACGCTGGAAGATGCGTTTACGCGCGGTTTCAAAAGCCTGCTCGACCGTCGAGGCAAAGCGATGCTCGTCCTGCACCTGATGGTTGTAGGCCTGCACGGTTTTAATCTGGCCAAGGGTTTCGGAGACGTAACTGCCAATGTCGGCAATGCGATCCTGACTCTGGCGCGACAGATTGCGCACACGGCGGCCGAAAATCAGGATCGGCGCGACTACAAGCGGCAGCGCGATCACCACAATGCTGGTGAGTTTGGGGTTAGTGATGAACAGCAGCACAACTCCGCCAATGACCATCAGCAGATTGCGCAGAAACAGCGACAGCGACGAACCGATCACCGACTGCAGCAATGTCGTGTCTGCGGTAAGGCGCGACTGGATTTCCGAGCTGCGGTTGTCTTCGTAAAACCCCGGATGCAGGTACACCAAGTGGTTGAACACCTGTCGACGAATGTCCGCGACAACCCGCTCACCAATCCACGACACCCAATAAAATCGGGCAAAGGTGCCGATCGCCAGTCCGACCACCAACAGCATGAACAGGCCAATCGACTGGTTGAGCAAATGCGGCGACTGGGTCATGAAACCCTGATCGACCAGCAGCTTGATGCCCTGCCCCATCGACAAGGTAATGCCGGCGGTGACGATCAATGCGAGCAGCGCGCCAAAGGCCTGCCAACGATAGGGCAGGAGAAAATGGCTGGTCAGACGCAGGGCGCGTCGGTGTCGGGAGGAAAGCATCGAGATCATTCGGGTTCACATCTGCGCAGATGAATAGGGCCAGCCTAGTCATTGAAATGGGGTGGAACTCTGTAAATCACAATGAGTCAGGTTAAATATGCCCGTGACGACTAGCCCCTAGAGGCTATTGGTCTAAAGTTCGGGTTGAGACGAGCGGTCATTTCTGTTTGAGTGGAGATGCCGCCGCCGACAGACCGCAGGGCGTTGTAACAGCCCGGTCACGTGGCAGTTTTAACCTTGGCGAATAACCTGATGAGGAGACAGGCCATGTCCTTGCAACACAGCAGCGATGACAAGATTGAAGTGATCCGCACCAAGCCCGGCCAACCTCTGGGTTGCTCGATTATTGATAAGGATGGGCGTGAAGTTCCGATCACTGAAGACATGATCCAGCAAGCGTGCAGCGAACTGGAGAAGCGATTGGTCAAGCCTGCCGAACAAGAGTGATATAGCCACCGTCTTCCTGACCCGGCCCCATATTGGCCGGGTTTTTTCTGTCTGCAAGCAGGGGATTTGTGGTGTGGCCTTCGCGAGCAAGCTTTGCTCCTACGGATTCTCTGGTGGATTCAATGCCTGAGTACACCCGAGAACTCGTAGGAGCAAAGCTTGCTCGCGATGAAGCAAACTCAGTTCTAAACAGAAACAGCCCCCAGCGCCGCCACAATCTGCCGCAACACTGGCGACGCCCCTTCAATCCGCACTTTCAGCCCTTCAATCTCGCGCCGCACCGGATACTGTTTGCGCAACACATCAAACGCCGCACGCTGCTCAGCGACGTTGCCTACAAGGCTGCGGCGGAAATCCGCATCATCGCGGCGCGGGTCGTACACGCCACGGCACAACATCGCCAACGCCCACGCCGGATCGCTGTCAGCGTGCAGGTAAACTTCTGACAACCACGGTGCCGGCAGCAAGTCGCTGAGCTGAATGCTCGCAGGCTGGCCGATGAACTCGCAGTACGCCTGATAGATCTGCGCCGTGCCGCGTTGCTTGCCATCAAGGCTGTAACCGGCAATGTGCGGCGTTGCCAGCACGCAGAGTTCGGCCAGTTCGACATCGACTTCTGGTTCTGCTTCCCAGACATCCAGCACTGCTTGCAGGTCTTCGCGCTCCAGCAGCACTTCGCGCAGGGCCGCGTTATCCACGACCGGGCCGCGCGCGGCGTTGATCAGCCAGGCACCGGGTTTGAGTTGCTGCAAACGCTGCTGATCGAACAGATGCCAGGTCGCGCCGTCACCGCTGCGGGTCAACGGGGTGTGCAGGCTGATCACGTCGCACTGCTCGATGATCTGTTCGAGGCTGACGTAATCGCCGCCCTCTGCTGCCTGACGCGGCGGATCGCAGACTTTGACGTTCCAGCCCAAGCCCTTGAGGACATCGATCAGGCGACCGCCAACCTCGCCAGCGCCGATCACACCGTAAGTGCGTTTAGTCAGATCGACACCCTCGATTTCGGCGAGGGTCATCAAGCTGCCGAGCACATAGTCGACCACGCCCCGGGCATTGCAGCCGGGTGCGCTGGACCAGGTGATACCGGCCTCGTTGAAATACTCCAGATCCAGATGATCGGTGCCGATGGTGCAAGTGCCGACAAAACGCACTTTGCTGCCTTCAAGCAGCGCACGGTTGACGTTGGTCACCGAACGCACCAGCAACACATCGGCCTGCTCGACCGTCGCACGGTCAATGGAACGGCCCGGCACCCGGCGGATTTCGCCGAAACCGGCAAAAAAGGCATCGAGCAGCGGGATATTTTCGTCGGCAACAATCAGCATGGCGGGCTCCTTGGGCGGATCGGCAGTTTAACTGTAGGAGCTGCCGCAGGCTGCGATCTTTTGATGGTGATCTTAAAAACCTAAAGATCGCAGACTGCGGCAGCTCCTACCCGATTACAAATCCGCAACAGAGGATTTTTCCTGACTGTAACGTCAGCGGCGTAGAATGCGGCGCCTTGCGCATCAACCTTTGTGGACGCTTTGCCTGTGAATTCTGTAACTGACCAACCTGTCGCCGTCTCCCTGACCCGCCCCGCGCGGATCCGTCTGGAGTTCAAGAACCTGCTCGCCCTCGCGCTGCCGATCATCATCGCGCAGCTGGCGACCACGGCCATGGGCTTCGTCGATGCGGTGATGGCCGGGCGCGTCGGGCCCAAGGATCTGGCGGCAGTGGCACTGGGCAACTCGATCTGGGTGCCGGTATTTCTGTTAATGACCGGCACCCTGCTCGCCACCACGCCGAAAGTCGCCCAGCGCTACGGCGCCGGCAAGCACAGCGAGATCGGCCCGATCGTGCGTCAGGCGTTATGGCTGGCGTTGGTGGTTGGCCTGATCGCGACTGCGATGCTGGTGGCCGCCGAACCAGTGCTGCACCTGATGAAGGTCGACCCGGAGCTGATCGGCCCGTGCATGCAATACCTGCACGGCATCGCCAGTGGTTTGCCGGCCGTGGCGTTTTATCACGTGTTGCGTTGCACCAGTGACGGCATCGGCCGAACCCGCCCTGCGATGGTGCTGGGCCTGTGCGGTCTGGCGCTGAATATTCCGCTGAACTACATCTTCATCTATGGCCACTTCGGCGTGCCAGCGATGGGCGGCGTCGGCTGCGGTTGGGCCACGGCGATCGTGATGTGGGTGATGGCGCTGGGTCTGGCCGGTTATGAGCGCTGGGCGCCGGCCTATCGTTCGAGCGAACTGTTCAGCCGTTTCGACTGGCCGCAGTGGGCGGTGATCAAGCGTTTACTGGCGATTGGTTTGCCGATTGGCATTGCGGTGTTTGCCGAATCGAGCATCTTTGCGGTGATCGCTCTGTTGATCGGCAGCCTCGGCGCCACGGTGGTGGCCGGGCATCAGATTGCGCTGAACGTCAGCTCGCTGGTGTTCATGATTCCGTATTCGCTGGGCATGGCCGTGACTGTGCGGGTCGGTCAGGCATTGGGCCGTGAAGAGCCGCGTGAAGCGCGTTTTGCTGCGGGCGTCGGCATGGGCACGGCGCTGGCCTACGCTTGCCTGTCGGCGAGCATGATGCTGTTACTGCGCGAGCCAATTGCGGCGATTTATACCGCCGACCCGACGGTGATTCACATCGCGGCGATGCTGATTGTGTACTCGGCGCTGTTCCAGTTTTCCGATGCGATTCAGGTTACTGCCGCCGGTGCGCTGCGCGGTTATCAGGACACTCGGGTGACGATGATTCTGACGCTGTTTGCGTATTGGGGCATTGGTTTGCCGGTGGGTTACGCCCTCGGCCTGACCGACTGGCTCGGTGAGCCACGTGGCCCGAGCGGGTTGTGGCAGGGTTTGATCGTCGGCCTGAGCTGCGCGGCGTTGATGTTGTCGATCCGCCTGACGCGCAGTGCGCGCAAGCGTATTCGGATCAGTCGTTCGGCAGGTTAAGCCCTGACTCGAGACAAAAAATGTGGGAGCGAGCCTGCTCGCGAATGCGTTGTATCAGTCGCCATCCATAGTGACTGATATACCGCTTTCGCGAGCAGGCTC
>NZ_JASCPK010000174.1:0-10666 GCF_029959385.1 Pseudomonas sp. PS01303 | reverse complement strand
TGGTGGAAGGGGTGGGGCCGATGTCTCCCACAGTCTGTACTGGGCTAACAGTCAGAAGCTGGCTTTTGGTCCCACCCACCCCTTCGAGTCCTACCATACAAGCGGGCTTGCTCGCGAAGGCGTCGGCCCCGACAACACACCTGCAAAAATATTTTCAAATTGTGATGAGGTAAACCCAAGCCCCATCCGTGTAGTGACTGAAACTGCGAGTCATTCGCATCCGTTGCGGTTCTACACAGGTCATGAGTCATGAAGTCCAGGGCAAAATCGGGTTCGGTCAAACAGTGGTTAGGCGTGTCGGCGTTGAGCTTTTCGGCATTGGCGCTGTTGCCGATGAGCGTGGCGCGCGCCGCTGAAACCGTCAGCAGCCAGCCGCAAAAGCAGTTCACGTTCAGCCTGGCCGCCAAACCGCTGCCGCAAGCCTTGAGCGATTTCAGCCGGGTCACCGGGCAGAGCGTGGTCTACACCGACGAAGCGCCGTACGGCCTCACCTCCCCGGCGGTCAACGGCCAGATGAGCGCGGAACAGGCCCTGCAAAAGTTGCTCACAGGTTCCGGCCTGAGTTTCCGCCGCACCGACAGCCACACCCTGGCACTGGAGCCGCAGCCCACCGCAGGGGCACTGAACCTCGGCGCCACCACCATCACTTCGATGCGCGACGATTCGTTGAGTTATCAGCCGCCGGAAACCAGTTCGGTGATGCGCTCGTCGGCCTCGCTGCAAGAAGTCCCGCAGACCGTCAACGTCATCCCGGCGCAGGTTATCCGCGATCAGGCGCCGCGCAATCTCGACGACGCACTGGCCAACGTCAGCGGCATCACCCAAGGCAACACCTTGGGCAGCACGCAGGACTCGGTGATGACCCGCGGTTTCGGCGATAACCGCAACGGTTCGATCATGCGCGACGGCATGCCAATCGTGCAGGGCCGAGGCATGAACGCCACGGTCGATCGCGTCGAAGTGCTCAAAGGCCCGGCGTCGTTGCTCTACGGGATTCAAGATCCCGGCGGCGTGGTCAACATGGTCAGCAAGAAGCCGGAACTGGCGCAATACAACGCCCTGACCCTGCGCGGCTCGACCTACGGCGACGGCAAGAATGGCAGCGGCGGCACTTTCGACAGCACCGGTGCGCTGGGCGATTCCGGTCTGGCCTATCGCATGGTGCTCGATCACGAAGACGAAGATTACTGGCGCAATTTCGGCACGCTCCACCAAACCCTGATCGCACCGTCGCTGGCCTGGTACGGCGAAAGCACCAAGCTGTTGTTCGCCTACGAGCATCGCGAATTTCTCACGCCGTTCGACCGTGGCACGCTGATCGATCCGCGCACCAATCATCCACTGGATATCTCGCGCAACGAGCGCCTCGACGAGCCGTTCAACAACATGGAAGGGCGTTCGGATCTCTATCACTTCGAAGCCGACCACGAACTCAACGACGACTGGAAAGCCCATTTAGGCTACAGCTGGAACCGCGAAACCTACGACGCCAGCCAAGTACGCGTCACCGCCATCGACAGCAAAAAAGGCACGCTGACTCGGAGCATGGACGGCACACAAAACGCAATCAGCACCGACCGTTTCACCACCGCCAGTCTCGAAGGCAAGGTCAACGTGTTGGGCATGCAGCATGACCTGGTGTTCGGCGTCGACGATGAGTACCGCAAGATCTACCGCGCCGACCTGATCCGTCAGAAAAGCCTGAGCACCTTCAGCTACGTCAATCCGGTGTATGGCCGAGAAGTCGAAGGCACCACGGTCAGTGCCGCCGACAGCGCGCAGACCGATGAACTGCGCAGCGATTCGATCTTTATGCAGGACTCGATTCACCTCACCGATCAATGGATTCTGGTCGCCGGCGGGCGCTTTCAGGCGTACGACCAGTACGCCGGCAAAGGCGTGCCGTTCAAGGCCAACACCGACAGTAACGGGCAGAAATGGGTGCCGCGCGCGGGGCTGGTGTATCGCTACACCGACGCTTTGTCGTTCTACGGCAGCTACACCGAATCGTTCAAACCCAACTCGACCATCGCCCCGCTGAGCGGCAGCAGCACCGTGCTCGACGGCAGTATCGCGCCGGAAGAAGCCAAGTCGTGGGAGCTGGGCGCGCGCCTCGATCTGCCAGGACAAGTCACCGGCAATATCGCGCTTTTCGACATCAAGAAACGCAACGTGCTGGTGGCCAATGCTGAAGGCCCAACGACGATTTACAGCGCCGCCGGCGAAGTGCGTTCGCGCGGTCTGGAACTGGATCTGAGCGGTCAGTTGAGCGAGCGCTGGAGCATGATCGGCAGTTACGCCTACACCGATGCCGAAGTGACGGAAGACCCGGACTACAAAGGCAAGCGCCTGCAAAACGTGGCGAAGAATAGCGGCTCATTGTCGGCGGTGTATGACTTCGGCAGCGTGATCGGTGGCGATCAATTGCGCGTCGGTGCCGGGGCGCGGTATGTCGGTGAGCGGGCGGGTAACGCGGTGAATGATTTTGATCTGCCGAGCTATACCGTGGCGGACGCGTTTGCCACTTACGACACCCAGGTTGAAGGGCAGAAGGTCAAGTTTCAGCTGAATGTGAAGAACCTGTTTGATCGCACTTACTACACGTCGGCGGCGAGCCGGTTCTTTGTGTCGATGGGGGATTCGCGGCAGGTTTCGTTGTCCAGCACGTTGGAGTTTTAAGTCAAAATCAAAAGCCCCTCACCCTAACCCTCTCCCGGAGGGAGAGGGGACTGACCGAGGTTTCTTGCGCGATACGGCGACCTGAAACACCGAATTGATTATGGATTCAGAAAAGTACTTTCAAGTCGGTGTAATGCTTGAGCATCCCCCAATTGGCTCCCTCTCCCTCCGGGAGAGGGCTGGGGTGAGGGGAACCAGGCCTCAACGCAAAAACGCCTGCCGATACTCCCCCGGCGTGCCGCCCAACACCTGCTTGAATCGATTGGTAAAGTGGCTCGCACTGGCAAACCCGCAAGCCAAAGCAATCTCCCCCAACGGCAACGCCGTACCGCGCAACAATTCCCGCGCCCGATCCAGACGTCGCGCCAGCACATACTGATGCGGCGGCAAGCCAAAGCTCATCCGAAACATCCGCGCAAAGTGATATTCCGACAATGCACATAATCCGGCCAACTGCCCAAGGCTGATCGGCTCGGCCAACTGGCTGTCGATGAACTCCACCAATTGCCGACGCTGATGCGGCGCCAGCCCACCCTTCAAACGCAAACCCTGACGCGCGCCGACTTGGCTGAGCAAGGTGTGGCTGATCAATTCGTGAGCAATGCTGCTGGTCAGCAAGCGCTCGGCAGGCTCGTCCCAGTTCAACGTCAGCAGTTGCCGAAAGCGCTGTGCCTGTTGCGGATCTTCAAGAAAAGTCTGCTCGCGCAATTGCATCTCACGCGGCTCACGATCAAGCAAAGTAACGCAACCAAGGGCAAATTGTTCCGCGCTGAAATACAGGTGCGCCAAACGAATATCACCGTTGATCACCCAGCCCGATTCGTGATCGGCCGGCAGGATGCACAGCTTGTCCGGCCCGCCTTTTTGCCCCGGCTGGCCGCGACGGAAAGTGCCGGTGCCGCCAGCGATGTAGCAGGACAGCGTGTGATGGCTCGGCGCTTCGTATTCCTGCGCGTCGTGATGGTTGGTCCACAAAGCTGCAGACAAGCCGTCACCGAGCTCGGCGCTGTGCACAAGGCGTGCGTTCGGCGAGCGGTTGAGGGCTTGAAAGACTTGCAGGTTATCGATTGCGGCCATGATCGGTTCTCTCCAACGCCTTGCATCCTACTCCGTAGACTTCGCGCTGCCAGCCCACTGCCGGACAAAAGCGCAAGAATCTGCAAGCGCCCAAGGCAAGCCTCGGCAGACACTCAAGGCCTATTGAGGAGTAAGCGCCATGAACCTGTCGTTGTATTTGCTGACCGTGCTGATCTGGGGCACCACCTGGATTGCCTTGAAATGGCAGTTGGGGGTGGTGGCGATTCCGGTGTCGATTGTTTATCGATTTGGCCTCGCGGCGCTGGTGCTGTTTGTGTTGTTGCTGCTCAGCCGTCGGTTGCAACCGATGAACCGTCGCGGTCATTTGATTTGTGTGGCGCAGGGCTTGTGCCTGTTCTGTGTGAACTTCATGTGCTTCCTGACGGCGAGCCAGTGGATCCCCAGCGGTCTGGTGGCGGTGGTTTTTTCCACCGCAACGTTGTGGAATGCGTTGAATGCGCGGGTGTTCTTTGGGCAACGCATCGCGCGCAATGTATTGATGGGCGGGGCGCTAGGGCTGTTCGGTCTGGGCATGTTGTTCTGGCCCGAACTGGCCGGGCATCAGGCCAGTCCGCAAACCTTGCTTGGACTCGGTTTGGCGTTGTGCGGCACCTTGTGTTTTTCGGCGGGCAACATGCTGTCGAGCCTGCAGCAGAAGGCGGGCCTCAAGCCGCTGACCACCAATGCCTGGGGCATGGCGTATGGCGCGGCGATGCTGTCGGTGTGGTGCCTGGTCAAAGGCATTCCGTTCGACATGGACTGGTCGCCGCGTTACGTCGGCGCGCTGCTTTACTTGGTCATCCCAGGCTCGGTGATCGGCTTTACCGCTTACCTGACGCTGGTCGGCCGCATGGGCCCGGAGCGCGCGGCGTATTGCACGGTGCTGTTCCCGGTGGTCGCGCTTAACGTTTCGGCGTTTGCCGAAGGTTATCAGTGGACGGCGCCGGCGCTGGTCGGGCTTGTGTTGGTGATGTTGGGTAACGTGTTGGTGTTTCGTAAACCGAAAACAGTCTTGGTTCCGCCGCACGGTAAGTTGGCTTGATAAGAAAGAGCGCTGTTGATCAGCGCTCGACTTTCAAGGTGATGTAAATCATTACCGGGAAGATGAAGTCAACAATGTGCCGAGCCCAGTCTTTTGCATTCCATGATTGCGAAGTGTCCATGTCGAACCATTCAACGCCGACAGTTTGCAGGCAGACGTAATAGATGAAGATGGCAACCAGTATGCCCATGATCGAGAACTTCTTGGCTTCATGGAAAGCGTCCGCCGAGTCATTGACCTTACGGTACAAATGATAAGTCCCCATCAGGCAGAGCACGGTGTACGTGACTTCCATCGTAATGATGAACCAGTAAATCCGGTGGTGCAGATAAGGTGAGTCGATCGCCCGGTACAGAATGTTTTCGTTGGCGGTGGTGGTGTCCATACTCAGGATGTGGGCGACGTATTCGTAGTTTGAATTGTAGTCGGAAAAGTTATGGGTGATCACTAACAGGCCAAAGAAGCTGATGTAAGCCATCAAGATAACTTTGCTGTAGCGGATAAGTTTTTCGGTGGTCATGTTGTTCAAGGTGTTCGCTCTCCATAGCGCGTTATCGTTAATTCGATAGTGTGGAGAGCTTATAGCGCTTGACTTTTATTAGGGCTAAAGTTGAATTTCAAGTTATGTAGTCAAGTTGTGGCGGGCAAGTGCAAGTTTTGCACTTGCCCGTTTTTTTATCCGCGCCAGACTTGTGGATTGACCAGATCCTGCGGGCGTTCGCCGAGCAGGGCGCTGCGCAGGTTGGCGAGGGCACGGTTGGCCATGGCTTCGCGGGTTTCGTTGGTTGCGGAGCCGATGTGCGGCAGGGTTACGGCGTTTTTCAGTTGGAACAGCGGCGATTCGGCCAGCGGTTCTTTTTCGTAGACGTCCAGACCGGCGCCGCGAATGCGGTTGTTTTGCAGGGCTTCGATCAGGGCGGGTTCGTCGACGACCGGGCCACGGGAGATGTTGACGAGGATGGCGCCCGGTTTCATCAGGGCCAGTTCGCGGTGGCTGATGAGGTGGCGGGTTTTTTCGCTGAGTGGCACGACCAGGCAGACGAAGTCGGCTTCGGCCAGCAGTTGGTCGAGGCTGCGAAATTGGGCGCCGAGTTGTTGTTCGAGTTCGGTCTTGCGGCTGTTGCCGCTGTAGATGATCGGCATGTTGAAGCCGAGGTGGCCACGGCGGGCGATGGCGGCGCCGATGTTGCCCATGCCGACGATGCCGAGGGTTTTGCCGTGTACGTCGCTGCCGAACAGCGGGGCGCCGACGCTGGCTTGCCATTGGCCGGCCTTGGTCCAGGCGTCGAGTTCGGCGACGCGGCGGGCGCTGCTCATGATCAGGGCGAAGGCGAGGTCGGCGGTGCTTTCGGTGAGGACGTCGGGGGTGTTGGTGAGCATGATGCCGCGTTGGTTGAAGTAGTCGAGGTCGTAATTGTCGTAGCCGACGGAGACGCTGGAGACGACTTCGAGTTTGGTCGCGGTTTCGAGTTGGGCCTGGCCGAGTTTGCGGCCGACGCCGATGAGGCCGTGGGCGTGGGGCAGGGCTTCGTTGAATTGGGCGTTGATGTCGCCGGTTTTTGGGTTGGGGACGATGACGTCGAACTCTTGTTGCAGGCGTTCGATCATTGGCGGGGTGATGCGGCTGAAGGCCAGGACGGTTTTTTTCATTGGTTTTGGCTCGTTGTCGGGCTTGATGCTAAGCACGCTAACATTTCTGGCTTGGGGTTGTCTTGGCGGCCTCTGGGCCGACTAGGCTTTGGGTGGTTTTGGGGGTATATCCGTTTTTTTGGTGATGGCGGCTTAGGGTTCCGCCCTTACGGCGGGTCACTTTTTCCAGACGCCGAAAAAGTAACCAAAAAGGCTTGCTCCTGCGTGCGGCCCGCTCGCTGGGGCTCGGGGTTCCTTCGCTGCGGGATTGATCCGGGGGCAGCGCCTACGGTTTGCTTCGCTGAACCTCCTCTCGCTGTGTTTGGCTGCGCCAAACGGTCGCTGCGCTCCCTCCCCCGGATCAATCCCTCCACTCAGCCTTCCGACGTCGCTCGTGGATCAAGATCAAAAGCTTTGTCGAGCTTGCGCTCATCCTGTGTAGGAGCTGCCGCAGGCTGCGATCTTTTGATCTTGCTTGTGCTTTTCGTAGGAGCAGAGCTTGCTCGCGATGGCGGCCTGACAGCCGACCAATTCCTGCCAGATGTACTCAATCCAACTGTAGGAGCGAGCCTGCTCGCGATAGCGGTGTGTCAGACGCCAGAAATATTGAGTGTGCTGACCTCTTCGCGAGCAGGCTCGCTCCCACAGGGGAATCAGTTGTGGGTTGGGGTTTGGGCTATTTCGTGGTTATCCAGCGCCCGGTTCACCGCCAGTTCGGCGAGCATGATGATTTGCTGGATCGCCAGAATCGTTCTTCGCTGCGGGAGTTCGATGTAGGCGGCGATGTCGCTGGTCATGAGGCTGGCTTGTGCCAGTGATTCGCAGGCGTGAACCAGCAGGCTTTCGTTGTCCTGATTGGGGGCGACCTGGAACATGGTGCTGGGTTTGTGGAAGCGCAGGGTGAGTGCGTTGGGTTTCAGGTAGTGGTCGAGGGCGCGTTCGGCGGCTTCGTGGAATCTTTTTGAGCCGGGGAATTCGTAGGGGGTGGTGTCGTCGAGCTCGGGGGGATTCGGTGTTGGTTTGATCATGGTGAAGCTCCATTCGGGAAGTGGAGTTCGCCAAGCACTGCGACCAAGCAATAGGGTGGCGAACCGTACGCGGGTTGGTCGACCAGGGAATGGAAACCCGGCAGAGCCGAAGCTCTCCCACGCACGGCTCGCCATTAAGCAAGCTTGAAAAGTGCGCCATTCTAAACCCGAGCGACCAAGCCCGGTCGCTGATTCGTCAGCGACACCCAAAGCCTATCCACCTCACTTCCGACAGACAACCGACGCGACCTGTCGGAAACATCCGCGAAATCCTCAATCTGTAGGAGCTGCCGTAGGCTCGGGCCGCGTTCGGACGATCTTTTGATTTTTAAACGGCAAGATCAAAAGATCGCAGCCTGCGGCAGCTCCTACAGGGGCGTGGTGTGTTTAAAGGTCAGTTGGCGACTCGGGCGCCGGCGAGGGTGCCGCTGAGTTCGTAGGCGGCCAGTTCGGCTTGGTGCGCGGCGAGGATTTCTGGCAACGATCCGCGCAGGTATTCAACCCAGGTTTTGATCTTCGCATCCAGATATTGCCGCGACGGGTAGATCGCATACAGGTTCAATTCCTGCGAGCGGTAGTTCGGCATCACCCGCACCAGCGTGCCGTTGCGCAAGCCTTCAATCGCCGCATACACCGGCAGCACACCCAGGCCCATGCCGCTGATGATCGCGGTTTTCATCGCGTCGGCGGAGTTCACCAGAAACGGTGAGCTGTTGATGGTGACCACTTCCTGGCCTTCCGGGCCGTCGAACGCCCATTTTTCCAAAGGGATCACCGGGCTCACCAGACGCAGGCAGGCGTGGTTGAGCAGGTCGCTGGGTTTTTGCGCGGCACCGTTGGCTTTCACGTAGGCCGGGGAGGCGCAGACGATGCTGTAGGTGATGCCCAGGCGCTGCGAAACAAAACCGGAATCGGGCAGTTCGCTGGCGAGCACGATCGATACGTCGTAGCCCTCATCGAGCAAGTCCGGCACGCGGTTGGCCAGGGTCAGGTCGAAGGTCACGTCGGGGTGGGTCTTGCGGTAGCGGGCGATGGCATCGATGACGAAGTGCTGGCCGATGCCGGTCATGGTGTGCACTTTCAACTGCCCGGCCGGGCGCGCGTGGGCGTCGCTGGCTTCGGCTTCGGCCTCTTCGACGTAGGCGAGGATCTGTTCGCAGCGCAGCAGGTAGCGCTTGCCCGCTTCGGTGAGGGCGATGCGTCGGGTGGTGCGGTTGAGCAAGCGGGTTTGCAGATGGGCTTCCAGGTTGGAGACCGCGCGCGAGACGTTGGCGGTGGTGGTGTCGAGTTGCACGGCGGCGGCGGTGAAGCTGCCGGCTTCGGCGACGCAACTGAAGGCGCGCATGTTTTGCAAAGTGTCCATGGGGTGCTCTCAAGGGAGATGGCAAATTGTGACACGAAGTTTCGGGGGCTGAGACCCCCGACCAAGGGATTATCTCGTTAACCGTAACAAAGATTCACAGAAATCCCAGCTTATCGCCGCACAGGGCCTTCCATAGAATTGCGCCGATCCCTGTAGGAGCTGCCGCAGGCTGCGATCTTTTGATTTTGTTTTAAGGGAATCAAGATCAAAAGATCGCAGCCTTCGGCAGCTCCTACATGTCCCCTCTTCTCAGGAATTCGCAGCTGTGCCGCGTCGCATCAACAGAGCGCTTTTGCCGCTCAGTGTTCTGGCTTTTACCCTGGGTCTCAGCGGCTGCATCTCAACTGACGGAATTGCCCCGCAGGGCAAGGCGTTGGAGGCCAATTCACTGGCCACCGACGACGCCATCGCCCACGCTGCCCGTGACGCCAACTGGCCCACCGCGCAATGGTGGCAAGCCTACGGCGACCCGCAACTCAATCGCTGGATCGACCTCGCCGTGCAAGGCAGCCCGAGCATGGCCATGGCCGCTGCGCGAGTGCGCCAGGCGAAAGCCATGGCCGGTGTCGCCGAGGCGGCCGAGTCGTTGCAGGTCAATGGCGAGTCGACGCTCAAACGCCACAACTGGCCGACCGATCAGTTCTACGGCCCCGGCGATCTGGCCAACACCACGACCTGGGATAACAACGCTGCGCTGGGTTTCAGCTACGCCCTCGACCTCTGGGGCCGCGAAAGCAATAGCAGCGAGCGCGCGGTGGATCTGGCGCACATGAGTGCGGCCGAGGCGCGACTGGCGCAGCTGGAATTGCAGAACAACATCGTCCGCGCCTACATCGAACTGTCGCTGCATTACGCGCAGCGCGACATCATCGCGGCGACGCTCAAGCAGCAGCAACAGATTCTCGATCTGGCGCAGAAGCGTTTGAACGGCGGGATCGGCACGCATTTCGAAGTCAGTCAGGCCGAAACGCCGTTGCCGGAAACCCATCGGCAAATCGATGCGCTGGATGAAGAGATCGCCCTCAGTCGTAATCAACTTGCCGCGCTGGCGGGTAAAGGGCCGGGGGAGGGTGCGCAGTTGCAGCGTCCGACTTTGTCCCTTGGCGCTGAGTTGAAACTGCCGTCGGCTTTGCCGGCCGAATTGCTCGGTCAGCGGCCCGATGTGGTCGCCAGTCGCTGGCAAGTCGCGGCGCAGGCGCGCGGGATCGACGTGGCGCATGCCGGGTTTTATCCCAACGTAGATTTGGTCGGGAGCCTCGGCTACATGGCCACCGGCGGTGGCGCGCTGGAGTTTTTGACCGGCAAGAAACTCAATTACAACGTCGGTCCGGCGATCTCGTTGCCGATCTTTGACGGTGGGCGCTTGCGTGCCGAACTCGGTGAAGCCTCCGCCGGTTACGACATCGCCGTGGCGCATTACAACCAGACGCTGGTGAATGCGCTGAAGAACATTTCCGACCAGTTGATCCGCCGCGAATCGATGGACAAGCAGCAAGGCTTTGCCGCCGAGTCGGTGGCGACGGCGCAGAAGACTTACGACATCGCGATGATCGCTTATCAGCGTGGGCTCACCGATTACCTCAACGTGCTCAATGCGCAGACGTTGCTGTTCAAGCAACAGCAAGTGCAGCAGCAGGTGCAGGCGGCGCGCCTCAGTGCGCATGCCGAATTGGTGACTGCGTTGGGTGGTGGTCTTGGCGCTGGCAACGATGTGCCGAGCTCTGAACAGACAGCGGCCCCGAAAACCCCGGTATTCCTGCGTTGAACACAAAACCAATTGTAGGAGTGAGCCTGCTCGCGATGCGGCCCTATCAACTGACATTTATGTTGGCTGATACACCGCCATCG
>NZ_JASCPK010000173.1:0-10694 GCF_029959385.1 Pseudomonas sp. PS01303 | reverse complement strand
TGCTGAGCGTTCCCTTGCTCTGCGGGGGAATGCAGTCGGGGACGCTCTGCGTCCCACAGTCAAAAGATCGCAGCGTGCCGCAGCTCCTACAGGGGCAAGTGCAAACAGGCCCAACGGGGTTAGCCGTTGGGCCATGGTCAGAACATTATTGCGCTTTTTGCGGCTGTTGCGCTTTCCACGCCTTGAACTCGGCCCATTCGGCACGGCGTTCAGCCTGTTTTTTCTGGATCTCGTCGAATTTCTTCTGTTGATCCGGCTTCAGCACCGCACGAACATCAGCCTCGCCTTTCTTGTGGTTGGCGGCCATCTCGTCTTTCAGGGCTTTCTGATCCGCTGGCGAGAGTTTTTCCAGGTACTTGTCGACCACTTGCTTACGCTCGTGCATCTGCTCGCCCATGATCTTGCGGATCTGCTCACGCTGTTCGCGGGACAGGTCGAGTTGGCTGTACGGGCCCTTGCCGTGCATGCCGTGCATCTGACCGCCGTGGCGTGGGCCGTCGAGCGGGCCACCCATCGGGCCGCCATCTTGCGGCATAGCCATGGCGACGGTTGGCAGAGCGGCAGCGAACATCAGAGCGATAAGAGTCTTGCGCATGGTGTATCTCCTTGTCTCGTTCCCGGTACGTTCCGGATGAGTTCAGATTACGGAGATCAAGGTCAGCGGCGGTCAGCGCTACGTAAAGCTTGGGTAAAGACGTTTCGTCATCAGCCTTACACATACCCCTGTAGGAGCTGCGGCACGCTGCGATCTTTTGACTGTGGGACGCAGAGCGTCCCCGGCTGCGTTCCCACGCAGAGCGTGGGAACGATCAGATCGCAGCCTTCGGCAGCTCCTACAGGGGAGGCGTCGCTCACCGTTTGGCCGGGATGTGTGCGATTCAGAGGCTGTAGTAGTAACCACGGCTGCGCAGGGCGACGATGCGTGGGCGGCCGTCGGGGTGCGGGCCGATTTTTTTGCGCAGGTTGCTGACGTGCATGTCGAGGCTGCGGTCGTACAGGGTCAGTTTGCGGCCAAGGGCGATCTGCGCCAGTTCCTGCTTGTCCAGTGGTTCGCCGGGCTGCTTGAGCAGGGCTTCGAGCAAACGACTTTCGGAAACAGTGAGGGTCAGTTCTTTCTCGTCGATGCTGACCACACCGCGCACCGGGCTGAAACTCAGGTCGCCCAGCTCCAGTTGCGTCGAAACGGCGGCCGGGTGACTGCGGCGCAATACGGCGCGCAGGCGCGCGGTCAGTTCGCGCGGGTCGCACGGTTTGGCCAGATAATCGTCGGCGCCGAGTTCCAGGCCGAGGATACGATCCAGTGGCTCGCCACGGGCCGACAACATCAACACCGGCAGATCAGCATGATCGTTGCGCAACTGCTTGAGCAGTTCCAGACCGCTGCCGTCGGGCAGCATCACGTCCAGCACCACCGCCGCCGGAGCGGTTTCGGCCAACGCTTTACGGGCGCTCTGGCCATCGTGGCAGGCGCGCACCTGGAAGCCTTCCTGGCTTAACCAGCTACTCAGGAGTTCGCACAACTCCTGGTCATCATCAATCAGTAACAGCTCGCTCATGACTCACTCAATTTAGCCATTGCCGACGTTTTCGGCTTGCTCCACTGGCAAAGATACCGCAGAGCAGCGCCAATAGCGCTACCCCGGCTCCCGTGACGAACCACTGCTGTTGATCGGTCAACAAACGCGGGAGCGGGCTGGCCTGTGCTTCCTTGAGTTGCAGCTTGAGGCGCTGGTTCTCCTGGCGCAACCGGGCGAGCTGAGCGCTTTCGCGTTCGTTGTCGACATTTTGCAATTGTTTGCTCAGTTCTTCTCGCTGCTGCTCGCTGGCCTTGAGGCGCTGCTGCAACTCGGTGATCTGGCTGCCGGCGCTCAATGACAATGGCGTGGAATTGCCACCTTCGGCGTTTTCCTCACCATGGGCGGGCGCCATGATCGACAGCGTGACCAACATCAGACACAACGAACCCTTGCGCATCGCAACACCTGCTTCCCAATGGATAGTGGGCAGGTTGTCGGCAGACGAACGAGAATAATGAGCGATTGAGATGGGTGAGAAGCGAGAAGGTTCAGTGCGCGGGAGGTGATGTTGGTGGCTGACAGATATTTTGTGGCTGATGAGTATTCTGTGGCGAGGGGATTTATCCCCGATGGGCTGCGAAGCAGTCCTGAAAAAGGAGTATGCGGTGTGTCAGGCACACCACATCGAATGGCTTTTGGGGCGGCTTTGCCACCCATCGGGGATAAATCCCCTCACCACAGGAATCCCCTTTGTCACAGTAATCCTGTAAGGCCCTGTCTTCAGCGTTAAGGCAGGACTTGTTTGAACGGCTTCACGACCACATTGGCATACACACCCGCCGCAATATACGGATCCGCATCAGCCCATGCCTGAGCAGCGCTCAGGGAGTCGAACTCGGCGACGATCAGGCTGCCGGTGAAACCCGCGGCGCCCGGATCATTGCTGTCGACCGTCGGGTGTGGGCCGGCCAATACGATGCGGCCTTCGCCCTTGAGCGCTTGCAGGCGTTCCAGATGCGCAGGGCGCGCGGCCAGGCGAGCTTCCAGTGAGTTGGCGACGTCGGTGGCAATGATTGCGTAGAGCATGTCAGTCCTCGGTTTTTGGTGTTGTTGGGGTATCGGCATCGTGCAGGTGGCGCGACAGGTAAATGCCCTGCGCGACCAGGAACACCAGGGTCATGCCCAGGCTGCCGAACACCTTGAAGTCCACCCAGTAGCTCTGGAAGGTGAAGGCGACGAACAGGTTGGCGGCCCCGCAGAACAGGAAAAAGGCGATCCAGGCGATGTTCAGGCGCGTCCAGACCGGATCCGGCAGGGTCAGCGCGTGGCCCATGATCCGTTTGATCAGCAGGCGGTCGCCGATGAAGTGGCTGCCGATGAACGCGACGGCAAACAGCCAGTTGACCACCGGGGCTTTCCACTTGAGGAAGGTTTCGCTGTGGAAGGCCAGCGTCAGGCTACCGAACACCAGACACGCGATCAGGGTTAGCCATTGGCTCTTTTCCAGCTTGCGCTGTTTGATGAAAAGCGCGCCGTACACCACCAGGGAGCTGATGATGAGCATCGCGGTGGCGCTGTAAATACCGCCTACAGTGACTTCATGGCCCGCGACATCGACCACCCGTGGATCAAGTTTGTAAACGATGAAAAACAGCAGAAGCGGGATGAAATCGATGAATTGTTTCACAGTAAGAGCCAGAAGCTGGATGTGGCGGCATAATAACAAACATATGGGCGCGCGATAGCGCCAGCTGATTTGAGGTTACAACTCTCCGTGAATGTTGATTTGCACTGCCATAGCACGGCCTCCGATGGCGCACTGGCGCCTGCGGTTCTGGTTGCGCGTGCGTTCGAAAACGGCGTGCGAGTCCTGGCGTTGACCGACCACGACACCCTTGAAGGCCTCGCTGAAGCGCGCGCGACCGCCAAAGAATTGGGCATGCAACTGGTCAACGGCGTCGAATTGTCCTGCACTTGGGGCGGCGCGACCATTCATGTACTGGGCTACGGTTTCGACGTCAACGCCGCGCCGTTGGTCGAGGCCATCGCCAAATTGCACGATGGGCGCTGGCTGCGGTCGGAAGAAATAAGCCGCAAGCTCGCCCTCAAAGGCATGCCCGGCGCCCTCGACGGCGCGCGGAAAATCCAGCAGGAACTGGGCGACAGCGGCAACGCGCCGGCCCGTCCGCATTTCGCTGACTGGATGGTACGTGAAGGTTTCGTCAAGGATCGCGCCGAGGCGTTCCGCAAGTGGCTCGGCGCCGGCAAGCTGGGCGACGTCAAGCTGCACTGGCCGACGCTGGAAGACACCGTCGGGACGCTGCGCGCCGCCAATGCCTGGGTCAGTCTGGCGCATCCGTGGCACTACGATTTCACCCGCAGCAAGCGCCGAAAGCTGATTGCCGACTATATTCAAGCAGGCGGGCATGCAATCGAGGTGGTCAATGGCCACCAGCCTGCGGAACAGGTGGGCAGCCTGGCAATCCTTGCCCGTGAGTTCGGTCTGCTGGTCAGTGCCGGCAGTGACTTCCATGGCCCTGGCGGCTGGTCCGAGATCGGCCAGTACCGGCCGGTTCCCGAGGACCTTCCACCCCTGTGGTGTCGGTTCAAACATGACACAGATATTGCCGCCGTCTGAACAGGTAGAGAATGTGAGTCAATTTTTCCAGATTCATCCGGAAAACCCGCAAGCGCGCCTGATCAAACAGGCGGTCGAGATCATCCGCAAGGGCGGGGTAGTGGTGTATCCCACGGACTCTTCCTACGCGATCGGTTGCCAGATCGGCGACAAGACTGCCATCGAACGTGTGCGACGCCTGCGTCAGCTCGATGAAAAGCACAACTTCGCGCTGATCTGCAGCGACCTGTCGCAACTGGGCAATTACGCCAAGATCGACACCGGCACCTTCCGCATTCTCAAGGCGCACCTGCCGGGGCCTTACACTTTTATTCTCAACGCCACCCGCGAAGTGCCGCGCCTGTTGCTGCACCCGAAGAAGCGCACCATCGGCCTGCGCGTGCCGAGCCATCCGATTGCGCTGGCGCTGCTGGCCGAACTGGGCGAGCCGCTGATGAGCGTGACCCTGATCATGCCCGGCGATGAAGACCCGCTCAGCGATCCGTACGAAATGCGTCAGTTGCTCGAACACCAGGTGGACTTGATCGTGGATGGCGGTTTCGGCGGCATCAAAGCCTCCACCGTGATCGACCTGACCGGCGACGACCCGGAAGTGGTGCGCGTCGGTTGCGGCGATCCGACGCCGTTCATGGTCGAGGCCTGAATGTCCGCAGTGGAAACCGTTGTCGATCCCCAGGCCGATGCTCAGCAGGAACTGCCGTTTGCCATGGTCTATGGCCAGGCGGTCATGGAAATGCCACTCGACCTGTACATCCCGCCGGATGCGCTCGAGGTCTTTCTCGAGGCATTCGAAGGCCCGCTCGACCTGCTGCTGTACCTGATCCGCAAACAGAACATCAACATCCTCGACATCCCGGTGGCGGAAATTACCCGTCAGTACATGGGCTACGTCGAATTGATGCAGTCGGTGCGCCTGGAACTCGCCGCCGAGTATCTGGTGATGGCGGCGATGCTCGCCGAGATCAAGTCGCGCATGCTCCTGCCGCGCGCCGAAACTGTCGAAGATGAAGAAGACGACCCGCGCGCCGAACTGATCCGCCGCTTGCAGGAATACGAGCGTTTCAAAGCTGCCGCCGAAGGTATCGACAACCTCAGCCGCGTCGGCCGCGACGTGGTTGTGCCCAAGCTCGATGCCCCGGAAGCCCGCGCGCGCAAGCTGTTGCCGGATGTGGCGCTGGAAGAAATTTTGATGTGCATGGCCGAAGTGCTGCGCCGTGGCGATATGTTTGAAAGCCACCAGGTCAGTCGTGAAGCACTGTCCACCCGCGAACGCATGAGCGATGTGCTGGAACGCCTCAAGGGCGGCGGTTTTGTGCCGTTTGTCGAGCTGTTCACTGCCGAAGAGGGCAGGCTGGGTGTGGTGGTGACCTTTATGGCGATCCTTGAACTGGTCAAGGAATCCTTGGTCGAGCTGGTGCAGAATGAGCCGTTCGCCGCGATCCACGTGCGAGCCCGAGCCGAATAACGAGTCGAAACATGAACCTGACTGAACCCCGCGAGCTGGCACCCCTGCTTGAAGCCTTTCTGTTGGCCTCGGGAAAGCCGCAATCCCTTGAGCGTCTTTTTGAACTGTTCGAAGAGGGCGAACGGCCCGAGCCAGCAGTCTTCAAGAAAGCCCTGACCCTGCTCGGCAAGTCCTGCGAGGGCCGTGCGTTCGAGCTCAAGGAAGTCTCGTCGGGCTATCGCTTGCAGATCCGCGAGAAGTTTTCGCCGTGGGTTGGTCGACTTTGGGAGGAGCGCCCGCAGCGTTATTCCCGTGCCTTGCTGGAAACCATCGCGCTGATCGCCTATCGCCAGCCAATCACCCGTGGCGAGATCGAAGACGTGCGCGGTGTGGCGGTGAACAGCAACATCGTCAAAACCTTGCTGGAGCGCGAGTGGATTCGTGTTGTCGGTTACCGCGACGTGCCGGGCAAACCGGCGATGTTTGCCACCACCAAGATGTTTCTCGATCACTTCAACCTGAAGAACCTCGAAGACCTGCCGCCACTGGCCGAGCTGCGCGAAATGGAAACTGATCCGGTGCTCGATTTCGACGACGCGCCGGTGCCGCAGAGTTTGCAGGAACTGACCGACGCCAGTGCCGAGCCGGAGGAGGAGAAGGAAGAAACCAGTTTCCACACCTTGCTGCTGGAGCTGGACAGCATGGAGGAGGGCATCAAGACCGACTTCGACGATTTGCTGCGGGATGCGGCGGACGGTGAAGCGCCGACGTCCGAGCCTGAAGTCGAGGTCGCTGAGCCCGTCATTGAAGTTGAACTTGAAGCCGAGCCAGAAGCCGAACCGGATGAGGACATTCTCGGCGTCGCCGAAGCGCGCGAAAAGCTGTTGGCCGCCGTCGCCGCCCTCGAACAGCCCGCGCCCGAACCCGAGTTGAGCGAAGAAGAAGCCGAAGCCCGCGCACTGGCCGAAGCCATCGAAGCCGAGCGCCGCGAGTTCGAAGACTGACCGCTGCTCGTTCTTTTGTAGGAGCTGAGCTTGCTCGCGAAAGCGGAGTGTCAGACACCATTAATGTGACTGACACAGCGCTTTCGCGAGCAAGCTCAGCTCCCACAGGAATTGTGTTGAAGGATAGTTATGAGCTCGACAAAAGACCCGTGCATCAGCCTCTGCAAATTCAGCGATGACATCTGCCTCGGCTGCGGCCGCAGCAAGCGTGAAATCAAAGCCTGGAAGAAACTCGACAAGGACGACAAGCGCACGGTGCTTGCCGAATCCGCGCTGCGCCTGATCAAACTCGGTGGCGCCGGTCGGCGGAAAAAGAAATAACTGGCGATCGATCAGCTAGTCTCTGATGCGCGACGGCGCACATCCGCGTATGATTCGCGACCCTTCGCCGATCCCTTCGGCCGAGAACCCAGATTTCAATGCTTCAGGCCCCCAATTCAGAGCGCCTGAACAGACCACACCGGGAGGTGCCCAGATGAGTATCAAAGATCAGCAAGACGACCAGCCAATCGGCCCAGCAGGCGAAAAACTGCAGAAAGTCCTCGCCCGTATCGGCGTCGGCTCGCGCCGTGACGTGGAATCCTGGATCAGCCAGGGCCGGATCAAGGTCAATGGCAAAGACGCCACCCTCGGTCTGCGTGTCGATCTGCACGACGCCATCACCATTGATGGCAAGGTGATCAAGCGCGAAGAGGCGGCCGAATCGGTACGCCGCGTGATCATGTACAACAAACCCGATGGCGAGATCTGCACCCGTGACGACCCGGAAGGCCGTCCGACCGTGTTCGACAAGCTGCCGCGCCCGAAAGAAGGGCGCTGGATCAACATCGGTCGTCTCGACATCAACACCACCGGTTTGCTGATGTTCACCACTGACGGTGAACTGGCCAACCGCCTGATGCACCCGTCCTACGAGATGGACCGCGAGTACGCCGTGCGTGTACGCGGTGAAGTCGACGACGAGATGATCGAGCGACTGAAGGCTGGCGTGGTGCTGGAAGACGGCCCGGCCAAGTTCACCGACATCAAGCAGGCGCCAGGTGGCGAAGGCTTCAACCACTGGTACCACTGCGTGGTGATGGAAGGTCGTAACCGTGAGGTTCGTCGTCTGTGGGAATCGCAGGGTCTGGTGGTCAGCCGTCTGAAGCGCGTGCGTTTCGGTCCGGTGTTCCTCAACTCCGACCTGCCGATGGGCCGCTGGCGCGAAATGAGCCAGTACGAAGTCGATATCCTCAGTGCTGAAGTCGGCCTGACGCCAGTGGCGATGCCGCAACTGAACGCCAAGAGCAAAGACAAGCTTGAGCGTATGCAGCGTAAATCGTCGCGTCCGATGGGCAAGACCGAGCGCGTACGTACCCTGCGTCCAGCCGCTGGCGCACCGACCGGCCCACGCCCAAGCCGTGAGCCGCAGATCGAAGGCGAGCGTCCAGCCCGCAAGCCGGTTGCCCGTGACGGCGAGCGCGCTCCGCGTCCGGCCAACGGTCGCACTGAACGTGGCGAGCGTGGCGCGCCTGCCGGTCGCGGTACGCCAGTGGCGGATCGTCCAGCAGACACCACCAACAAGCGTCCGGCTAAACCGACGTCGAAGCGTCCGGGGATCAAGCTGGTTGATGGCGACAAGCCGTCGGGCAAGCGCCGCGGTGCGCCGGCCGGTTCCGGTCAGCGTCCGGGGTTTGGTCGTCGCAAGCCTGAATAAGGCGGCTGTTAGCTTCTAGCGGCAAGCTTCAAGCTTCAAGCTCGAGCAAAAACGCCAACCGCAGGGTTGGCGTTTTTTTTGTCTGAAGAAAGGTGTTCGGTGTCTGATCGGGCCTCTTCGCGAGCAAGCCAGTGGTCTCAACAAATTAATTCCTGGCTAAAATCCCGATGACCGTTAACCAGCAGACGTCCTACAGAAAATTCTGAAATGGAAACTCTACGTTACGACTCGTAAAGAAATGTTTACGAAAAATCCGCTAAATCCCCGTGAATGGCAGGTTCCCGCGTGGGTGTAAGGAAAAGCTTCCGAAGCCCAATGGGCCGAGCCCGACGTAAGGCTCTGGGCCGCTTGTTTCAGCGACATTTGCAGGGTGAGATGCGCCCCATGCCTGCCGTGCAGGTGCATAACAACAAGGAGGCGCAATGAACGCCGTGACTGATTTCCACTTCTCTCCGTGGGACGGTTTTTTCCTCGTCCACGTCGATGGCCTGCAAAGGTCTGACTCCATTTTTGCAGCCGTTCGAGCCTCTCGAAACGGACACACGCAATCCCGGCAACCGCCACGCTGATCCAGCGGGGTCTGGCAGCAGGGGGTTAGCGGTGTACAATGCGCCGCGTTTTAACTGTGACCCTCTGCGTAATCGCGCAAAACTCAAGGCTACCCGCCTTGTTCACTCCGTCGCGCCACAAGCGTTTCGGGTTCGATTTCGTCACAGATAAAAACAAACAGGTGACGCATGACCGTTGTAATTGAGCTGAACTCCTGGTGCCTGCGCTGGGGTTTGATCGGGGCTGCTTGAAATCGCAACCTTGCAGCAACGTCTACTGAACATCATCAAACCTTGCGTGAGACCTTTTTCATGAGTGGACAACCCTCGCAATCAGGCGAGCTGAAACGCGGCCTGAAAAATCGCCACATTCAACTGATCGCCCTCGGTGGCGCGATCGGTACCGGATTGTTCCTCGGCTCGGCCGGGGTACTGAAATCCGCCGGCCCGTCGATGATCCTCGGCTACGCCATCTGCGGCTTCATCGCCTTCATGATCATGCGCCAGTTGGGCGAGATGATTGTTGAAGAGCCGGTGGCCGGTTCCTTCAGCCACTTTGCGCACAAGTACTGGGGCGGCTTTGCCGGTTTCCTGTCGGGCTGGAACTGCTGGATTCTGTACATTCTGGTGGGCATGTCGGAGCTGACTGCGGTCGGCAAGTACATCCACTACTGGGCGCCGGACATTCCGACCTGGGCCTCTGCGGCAGCCTTCTTCGTGCTGATCAACGCGATCAACCTGGCCAACGTCAAAGTCTTCGGTGAAGCCGAATTCTGGTTCGCGATCATCAAGGTTGTGGCGATCGTCGGCATGATTGCGCTCGGCAGCTACCTGCTGGTCAGCGGCAACGGCGGCCCGCAAGCGTCGGTAACCAACCTGTGGTCACACGGCGGGTTCTTCCCCAACGGCGTCAGCGGACTGGTGATGGCCATGGCGATCATCATGTTCTCTTTCGGCGGTCTGGAAATGCTCGGTTTCACCGCAGCGGAAGCTGACAAGCCGAAAACCGTGATCCCGAAAGCGATCAATCAGGTCATCTACCGGATCCTGATTTTCTACATCGGCGCCTTGGTCATCCTGCTGTCGCTGACCCCTTGGGACAGCCTGCTGGAAACCCTCAACGCGTCCGGCGATTCCTACAGCGGCAGCCCGTTCGTGCAAGTGTTCTCGATGCTCGGCAGCAGCACCGCCGCGCACATCCTCAACTTCGTGGTACTGACTGCGGCATTGTCGGTGTACAACAGCGGCACTTACTGCAACAGCCGCATGTTGCTGGGCATGGCCGAGCAGGGCGATGCGCCGAAAGGCCTGGCGAAGATCGACAAGCGTGGTGTGCCGGTGCGTTCGATTCTGGCCTCGGCAGCGGTGACCGTGATCGCGGTGTTGCTCAACTACCTGATCCCGCACAGCGCGCTGGAACTGCTGATGTCGCTGGTGGTTGCGACGTTGGTGATCAACTGGGCGATGATCAGCTTCTCGCACTTCAAGTTCCGTCAGCACATGAACAAGACGCAGCAGACGCCGCTGTTCAAGGCGCTGTGGTACCCGTACGGCAACTATGTCTGCCTGGCGTTCGTGGTGTTCATCCTTGGCGTAATGCTGCTGATCCCGGGGATTCAGATCTCCGTGTACGCGATTCCGGTGTGGGTCGTGTTCATGTGGGTTTGCTACGTGATCAAGAACAAGCGCAGTGCTCAAGCTGCGGTGCCTGCGACCGCGAAGTAAGCGCGCGAGCAGAAACAACAAACCCGGCCACAGTGCCGGGTTTGTCATTTCTGCACATTTTCCCCCTGTAGGAGCTGCCGCAGGCTGCGATCTTTTGATCTTGCTTGTTAAAAGATCAAAAG
>NZ_JASCPK010000172.1:0-11070 GCF_029959385.1 Pseudomonas sp. PS01303 | reverse complement strand
CGTAGTGTTACCGCGAACCCTGTAGGAGCGGCCGAAGGCTGCGATCTTTTGATCTTGTCTTTAAAAACAAAATCAAAAGATCGCAGCCTTCGGCAGCTCCTACAGGGGGGTTATTCGATTACCAGACGTGCCAGGCGTTGTTTGAGCATGCTGTTTTCGGCGCGCAATTCGCGAACCTCTTCCAGCAGATCCAGCGCCAGCGCGACGCCTTCCCACTCCAGCTCCAGGTCGCGCCGCAACTTGGCGGCGCGCTTGGCCAGGGCCAGTTCGTAGTCGGTGAAGCGCCATTCCCGGGGCTGCGCGCCCTGAGGTTCGAGGATGCCGTGTTCGACGATTTCGATCACGTAGACGTCCGACAGATCGGCCGCCTCACAGAATTCTGCCAGGTCCAGTTGAACGATCAGGGGGCTGCTCATGATGGGCTACTCCGTCGTCGAATTTAGAAGTTCTCTCGCGGATTGAAGGCGGCTTTGGTCGCCAGTTCCTGCCACAGCGCTTTGACCTCGTCATCGGACGCTTTCGGCATCACCGCTTTGAGCTGCACAAACAGGAAACCGCGTTCGCCAGCCTTGTTCTTCAGACCGTGTCCTTTGGCGCGCATGCGCTGGCCATTCTGACTGCCGGCCGGCACCTTGAGGTTGATCTTGCCAGTCAGGGTCGGTACGGCCACTTCGGTGCCCAGCGCCAACTCCCACGGTGCCAGCGGCAGCGTGATGATCAGGTTGTCGCCTTCGACATCGAATTTCGGGTGCGGCGCAAAACGAATGGTCAGGTACAGATCGCCATTCGCCCCGCCACCGGCGCCCGGTGCGCCCTGGCCTTTAAGGCGGATGCGCTCGCCGTCGGTCACGCCCGCCGGAATCTTCACGTTCAGGCTCTTCGTGGTGTTGCTGACGTGCTGGCCGTTGGCGTTGTATTGCGGCACCTGGAAGGTGACTTTCTTCGACTCGTTCGACAGCGTCTCCTCGAGGAAGATCGGCAGTTCCATTTCCACGTCTTGCCCTCGGCGCCCTGCACTGCGTTGTTGCCGACCTTCACCGCCACCGAAACCGGGGCCGCGATTGCCGAAGATCGAACTGAAAAAGTCCGAGAAGTCGCCGGTGTCCTGACCGCCGCCACCAAAGCCGCCACGGCTCTGCCAGCCCGGTGGCCCCTGGAACGGCTGACCGTGCTGGCCATAACGGCGCAGCTCGTCGTATTCGGCACGTTTGTCGGCGCTTTTCAGCGCTTCATAGGCTTCCGACGCGTCCTTGAATTTCTCTTCGGCGTCTTTTTCCTTGCTGACATCGGGGTGGTATTTGCGCGCCAGCTTGCGATAGGCCGCCTTGATTGCCTTGTCGTCTGCTGTCGGCTCCACGCCGAGGATCTTGTAATAGTCTTTGAAGTCCATTGAAGGAATCACCATCCGTTATCGATTTCGCGCCGATGCCAAGCATGCGCCGATTCGCGCGTGCCAGGTTGACCGATCTCAAAGTTGTGACCGGGTGGCGCTGCAGAAGTTTATCGGCAGTAGACGGCGGTTCTTGTGACCGCCGGTGGTTCTGCCGGCCCATGCCAGCAAGTTTGGGGCGAAGCTTGAGGTTTCAAGGCAGTTTAGTCGCGAAATAGCTGATGACCGGCCTTCGATTCTGGCGCGCACTGACATACACTGCGCGGCCGTTTTTTTGACCGGAACCGAAAGACATGAAAGACGCCTCTCCAGCCCGTGCCTGCGGCATCGACTTCGGCACGTCCAACTCCACCGTCGGCTGGCTGCGCCCCGGCATGGAAACGATGATCGCGCTGGAAGACGACAAGATCACCCTGCCGTCGGTGGTCTTCTTCAACATTGAGGAGCGCCGCCCGGTTTACGGTCGTCTGGCACTGCACGAGTACCTGGAAGGCTATGAAGGCCGACTGATGCGCTCGTTGAAAAGCCTGCTCGGTTCCAAGCTGATCAAGCACGACACCAGCGTTCTCGGCACGGCGATGCCGTTCAAGGACTTGCTCGGCCTGTTTATCGGGCAACTGAAGAGCCGCGCCGAAACCGCCGCTGGTCGGGAATTCGAGCAAGTGGTGCTCGGTCGTCCGGTGTTCTTCGTCGATGACGATCCGCTGGCTGACCAGGAAGCTGAAGACACTTTGGTCGACGTAGCCAAAAAGATCGGTTTCAAGGAAGTGTCGTTCCAGTACGAACCAATTGCTGCGGCCTTCGACTACGAGTCGACCATCGAAAAAGAAGAACTGGTGCTGATCGTCGACATCGGCGGTGGTACCTCTGACTTCTCGCTGGTGCGCCTGTCGCCCGAGCGTCGCGGTGTCGACAACCGACACGATGACATCCTCGCCACCGGCGGCGTGCACATCGGCGGTACCGACTTCGACAAACAGCTGAGCCTGCAAGGCCTGATGCCGCTGTTCGGCTACGGCAGCCGCATGAAGAGCGGCGCCTACATGCCGACCAGCCACCACATGAACCTGGCGACCTGGCACACCATCAACTCGGTGTATTCGCAGAAATCCAGCCTGGCGCTGGGCAGCATGCGATACGACATCGAAGACACCGGCGGTATCGACCGTCTGTTCAAGTTGATCGAACAGCGCGCCGGCCACTGGTTGGCGATGGAAGTCGAAGAAACCAAGATCCAGCTGACCCACACCGACAGCCGCCATGTGCCGCTGGATCGGATCGAGGCCGGGTTGAGCGTGGAATTGAGCCGCGCGCTGTTTGAATCGGCGATCGATGCGCTGCTGGAGCGGGTACGCGGCAGTGTTACGCAGCTGTTGAACGATGCCGGTGTGGCGGTCGATCAGGTTGATACGGTGTTCTTCACCGGCGGTTCGAGCGGGATTCCGGCGCTGCGCAACAGCGTCTCGGCAATGCTGCCGAATGCGCGGCATGTTGAAGGGAATATCTTTGGCAGCATTGGTAGTGGTTTGGCGATTGAAGCGATGAAACGCTATGGCGCCATGAACTGATGATCGTTCCCACGCTCCGCGTGGGAACGCCGCCATGGACGCTCTGCGTCCGCTGTTGAGGCTGTGACGCGGAGCGTCACGGGATGCTTTCCCACGCAGAGCGTGGGAACGATCACGGGGTGGTTACACCATTCCTCCCAGCTTCAACTCACTCTTCAAATACGCGTAATAAATCGGCCCCGCCACCACCCCCGGCAAACCGAACGCGGCCTCGAACACCAGCATCGCCAGCAGCAACTCCCACGACTTGGCACTGATCTGCCCGCCGACAATGCGCGCATTCAGGAAGTATTCAAGTTTGTGGATAACGATCAGATAACCCAACGCCGCCACCGCCACCCAGATCGACAGCGACAGGCCGACGATGGTGATCAGCGTGTTGGATATCAGATTGCCGATTACCGGCAGCAGACCAAGCAGGAAGGTCAGCACGATCAGGGTTTTGGTCAACGGCAGCTTCACGCCGAACATCGGCAGGATCACCGCGAGGAAGATCCCGGTGAAGAAGGTGTTGAGCAAGGCAATCTTGATCTGCGCGAAAACGATATTGCGAAACGCTTGAACCAGCAGGTGCAGACGGTCGAACAGCGCCGCCGCCAGCGGTTTGCGTTTGGTGACGTCCGGCACGCGCTGCAGGGCGATGATCGCGCCGAGCACCATGCCGATCAGCAGCGTCACGAACATGTGCGCTGCATCCTTGCCGACCAGTTGCAGCTCGGAGAGATGCTTGCTCATCCATTCGCCAATCGCCACGCGGAATTCACCGGCGCTGGCGGGCAGATAAGCGTCGATGAACGGCGGCAGTTGCCCGCGCGCACGATCCACCACGCCCATGAATTTGTCGAGCGACGCGCCCGGGTTTTCCGCTTCGTGCAACAGGAAACTGATCGCGCCGGCAAAGAGCAGCGCCAGCACACTGACCACCAACGTCCCCAGCAACGCCACCGCCAGCCACCGTGCACGGCGGCCTTCGATCAACCGCTGCAATTGCGGGGTGAGCATGTTGACCAGTTCGAACACCAACAAGCCGGCGAGCAGGCTCGGCAACAAGCGCAGCGGCAGCACCAGCAGCAATCCGCCGAAAATGATGATGCAACTGACCCAGAACACTACATGACGCTCAGAAAACGTTGGCATACAGCCTCAAAACGAACGGCGTAAAAGGATGGGCAGTCTGCCAGCGTTCCGGCGCCGAAGCGAGCACAGGCCCGGGTGCCTCGTCGCGCCGAAAAGATCGCAGCCTGCGGCAGCTCCTACAGGATCGCGGTCTCAGGTAGGAGCTGCCGCAGGCTGCGATCTTTTGCTCTTATTTTTTCTTCAGGCAATCACTCATAAACGCCTTGCGCGCATCGCCGGTCAGCGCTTTGGTTTTCGCATCGGCGTTGCAGGTGGTCATTTTTTGCTGCTGCGGGGTCAGTTGCTTGCCGTCGTTAGCCGCAGGCGTTGCCTTGAGGCAAGTGCTCATGAAGGTTTTGCGCTCATCGCCCTTGAGGCTCTTGGCAGTCGCATCGGCATTGCAGGTGGTCATCTTGTTTTGCTGCGCCGTGGCGGCAAAACCCTGGGAACACAGGAGCAAACCAATCATCAACAAAGGCACACGCAACATCTTCATGGAGTTTTCTCCTTGTCGCCGCACCGATGGATGCGGCCTCTGCAGGAGTGTAGCCAAATCTTGTTACACCTTCCTCCGCACCCTGCTCCGGATCTTTGCCGCACGCGCCAGATCCCTGACCGCAGCGCCTATTCAGTGCCTGCGGCCCCCGGTTTCTCGAACGCTTTCTGATAATCCAGATAAGCCTCAATCCTTTTTTCAATAACTGTCGTGGGCAGCAGTTCGAAAGAAACCGGCACTTCATCTGGCGTATGGTAGCGCGCACCCAGTTCTGCCACCGAGGTGAACTGAGCATAAGCCCCCCTCTGGTGGAGCTTGTTTATCTTGATTTGCCTGATGGTGTTCTCCCGTGAAACTTGCGGCAGCGCCGCCGATCCCGGCGGGACACTCTCGATGAACGCGTAGTCGGCAACCGCAGGGCCAGGCTCCAGGGTTTCCAGCGCTGGCAGCTCGAACCGGAAGTAACCTTTATCAGCCGTGTGTGCGACGGGAAATTCTGGCCACGAGTCGGCCACCACCAGTTCGGCAAGATTGCTCAAGTCGTCGCCAATCACCACGTACTGATGATCGAAAGCGGTCGCTTTGACGATATGAATGCGCGACGCCCTCGGCTGGCTCGCGAGAATCGAGAACGTGACCTTGGAGTTTTCCGAGCAATTACCGCCCTTGATTGCGATGGCTTTCCTGGCCGTTTCCGCACTGGTCCAGCGGGCAGTGAAGTCACCCGACTGAAGATCCAGCTGCCTGAGCCCTTTGATCTTCGCAATCGCCGAACCGCCCTTTTCCCAGATGCTCGGCAACTGATTGCCAGAGAGCGGCAGTAACTCTTTGGCCCTGAATATGGCACGCTGCGCCGACTGCAGATTGGCCATGACTTGAGCCGTCACCTCGCTCGGCGTGGAGTCAGGTTCAGCGCCAGAAGAGAGAACTTCATGGTATTGCCGCAGTTCCTCCCAGGGTTCAACCTGATGATCGGGGTTTTCCAGCACTGCCTGCCTGAGCGCTTGATAATCCTGATCCCTTCCGGTCTGCTGTAGATTGCGCGCAATGCTCCCCAGATTGCATTCGGACTCCGTGAGCGGTTCCAGTCCATCGGCGGTAAACAGTCGCCCGATCAAGTGCTGGAAAGCGTCTGCGCTCATCAGTTTTTGCAAATCCGGCAGGACTTCGATACTGCGCACCACCCTCTGATTGGCTTCATATCCCTGAGCATTGGCGCTTATGAAAGCCTCCATCAGGCTGTTCCAGCATTCGAGTGGCAACGTTTCGTCCAGCAACTGCAAACCGCGCAGATAGTTGTATTGCTCAAATTCGGCAACGCTGGGATGAAACGCTGCCGCGACAAAGTCAGAAAACGTTTCGGCGATGCCCTGCAATACGGGGACTTCAGCGGCGTCGGTCACCCCGCCTCCACGCAGACGCATGAACGACGGATCGAATGTCTGCACCGGCAGGACGGGTAAGTCGTTGAGAACCTTGAGCAGCCGATGAGGTTTGAGGAGGTGCTCACGCAACGCGGATTTCAACTTCGACATTTCACCGATGTGGATGCCCAGACGATTGCGCTCGCCATCCGGTAATGCTTGCAGTATCGCCGTGTAGAAATCGCTGGAAGGATGCAACGCCTGACCTGAAGCATCATGCGCCTGGAACCTGCCGTGTTCGTCGACAACGATCGTGCGTTGAATGGATGCCGTAGCGGAGCCGATGCGATCCAGCTGCCGTCCACCGTAGCGGTAAAGACACACTTCAATGCTCACGTTGGGATTCCAGCCCGGCAGGTTTGCCAACGAGTGCAACACCAGCGTGTCGCTTTCAGCACTTTCTACCGATTCCAGAAACAATCCTTCATAGGCCCGGCTGATGCGCACATCCTGCTGCGCCCAACGCCCGAGATTCAGCAATCGTTCGGGAATTTTTGCCTGGGCGAGGGCCTCAAGTTCCGCAGGTGTCGCCAGGGACGCCAATGCCTGCGCCACCGGGCCGGGCAACGGCTGCAGTTGATCTTGAATGACCCGAGCCGGCGCAGAAATGTTTCCAGCCTCGCGGTTATAGCGTTGCTCGAACAACCGCGATTGGCGCCGACGGGCCAACCGTGCCAACTCGACGCGAAGACGTCGGGTACTCACCTCGGGCGAGGAGACCGGTGCACTGGAAGAATCGCCCAACAACGCTCGGATTTGTGCGTCATCCAGTTGTGTCACCAGTGTCTTCAGCCAATCGCCGCCCATCAGACGTTCCAGCGACAGGCGCAAGGGCCGCGCATTGACGGCGCCCAGATACCCTAGCCTCTCGCCGCGCGCCCCGATCAGCTCAACCGGCTCGCCCGGCCACACGCCATCAAGCAGTTGAAACTGCCAGACAGGATCGGCATTCAGGTACTGATCGGGGCTGGCACTGGACAGTTGTTCGATGAATGTCTTGATGTCGCGGTCGATTCTGAATCGGGTCACCGTATCGCTGAGCAAAGGGATCGCCCTCTCATGGTCAGCGTACATGCGCCGCAGTGCACCGGGCTCTACCTGACTGACAGTACGAATCGCCGCAAAATCATCGGACAGGCCTTCCACCGAAGACCCGAGCCTGCGCATCAGCGTATCGACATCCCAATTGAGTGGTTTTTCGCCTTCGATGACGAAAGCGCCTGCGCCGTTGCTGTTGACCACCGGTTGGTAGGCGTGCGGACGGCCGGGGTGCTGAATCCGATGTTGGCCGCTCTGCCTGTCCTTCCGAATCTCGAAGTGACGCGCATCAAGGCGCAGGATCGACTTGCCCTGATGCAGGTGTAACCCGTCAGCCTGGGGCCTGGCCTCCGCTGCCAGTTGCAGATTATGTTGCAGGTAGGGCTCAAGATTCTGCCCCCACAGACGTTGGCTGCCGTCCGCCAGCGTGACCGGTGCGGCATTTTCGAGAAACGCCGACAGCTTGGGACGAATGACCTCCCTGGCAAAACTGCCGCCGACCGCAAAGAGACCAGCCTCGATGATCGATTCGGTTGCGCCGAGGAGGTGTTCTACTGCTTGCACGTAGTCGCCAGCGGCCAGATCTATCACGCCCTCCACGACGTCGCCGAGCAATTGATAGACCATATAGCTCAGCATCATTTCCCCGAGAAACGGCACAAAAGGGGTCACGACCAACAGCGCAACATTGAGGATCTCGAAAAACATTTGCTCAAAATCTTCGACCCAGGCCCAGCGCTCGGCGCTGTCGGCATCCGCCGTGGAAACAGCCAATGTACGTCCGTCATTAAGCATCTTGTTGACTTGCTGCTGGAACAGGTAACCCCACAGATCAGCGTTGAAACGCTCGCCGGTCTGATCACCGAAGGCAATGGCACCGAATCGCAGGTGCGGGTTTGGCGCGGATGTTTCGCGCCAGGATGGTTGGTCGGGTCGTGGCGAAGGCCCGTGATACTGAATCGGAAACAGTTGCGCATGCAGTTGGGCAAAAAAACGCCCCCGTTGCTCATGTTCGACGAACTGGCTGAAAAACACCTGATAGCGGTTGGGCGTGGACGGTGCCGCGTCGGTATCTCCCCTGAGTTGACGCGTCAGCTCAGCGAAAAATGCCTGTGATGAAGGGTATTCCTTCAATGGATGTTGCGGATCGTGCGGCACGTAGGCAATGACCCGCCGCACGCCGGCAACGGGTGCCTCTGGATCAGGCATCATCAGGACAATGCCGGTCAGGCGCACATCGAGCATCGTCAGGTGGAAATAACGAACTGGCAAACCATCAAGCTTCAGCCCTCGTTTGTCGCCGAACAGGTGCAGCGCGTGCAGATACACCTCCGCTGAAATATCTTTCTTCATCAACGCCAGATGGGCAGCCATTTTGAAAGTATGTTTCTGGCTATCGATAACCTGGCTTCGCAAGAAATGGCGAGGGAGTGCATCGGTTGGGCGCAAATAGTCTTGAAGATAAACCTTATATCGCTGGCCTATATCCAGTGTTCGACATAACTCTTTGAACTGTTCGACCGTCAGCGCATTCAAAACTTTTACTTCAAACAGGCCTTGCTCATCCGGCTTGCTGATAAAGCCACTGCCGGACTGAAAAACCTCATTGGCTGAAAAGTTGTGCAGCGCTGCATCCAGCAGGGACACGGTACGCACACTCATTCCGCCCGCTACATTCATGACCCAAGGGGACAAGTGCGCCGGTGAATACAGCCTGACAAAAGTCTCACGAACATCGACAGACACGCCGTATTGATCTTTCAATGCCTTAACCAGCAAAGGCTGCGCGAAGGCATAAACATCCTGCAATCGTTCAAACATCCGATCCACCGCCGCTTGAGCGTTCGATCTGGAGACCGATGCCAGATTGAGTGCAAGCAGTTCAACCGATGACGCTTCCTCTAACCACGACGGTATAACTTTCGGACTCTGTTTAAGTTCGCCAACTCTTCTGCTCCCTGACTGAACCAGCCAGTCGGGAATGGCGTTACTGATAAAGTCATGATGAACACTTTGACCACTGTTTAAACTGGCCAGATTATTAGCCGACGACAATTTTTTGCTCACGTTCAATCCCTGTTCGATCACATAAAGTATCGAGGCAGCCTAACGCGAGAACATCGTCATCTTATGAAGCCGGTTTCGGAGAAGCCTGTAAGAAAGTTCGCTTTGCAACTAGAACAAATTATGTCGACGATAAAACTCCGGTGTACAGCCGGCCTGACGCTGAAACATCGCAATAAATGCCGAGCCACTGCTATAGCCAAGATCAAAGGCTATTTCCTGAACGCTACGCTGACCCTCCAACGCTTCGATCGCCGCAAGGTAACGCAGACGCTGACGCCACTCGCCGAAACTCATCCCCAGTTCCCGTACAAACTGACGCGCCAACGTGCGCTCACTGACATGCACTTGCGCCGCCCAATGCGCCAGCGGCTGGTTGTTGCCAGGCTCGGCCTGCAACGCTTCGAGGATCGCCAGCAAACCCGGACTGCTCGCGTAGGGCAGATAACACTCGTGCACCGGCGCCTGTTGCAGTTGATCGACCAACACCTGCGCCAGTCGTTGATCGGCATCGAGTTGAGGAATTTTCACATCGCGCGCGGCGAAGTCCTTGAGGATCGCTTTGAGAATGTCGCTGATCGCCAGCGTGCAGGCGCGTCGAGGCAGATCGGCGCAGACCTTGGGATCCAGACACACCGCGCGATAGTTGACCGGTTGATGGCTGTAAAAACTGTGCTCGACCTGCGGCGGCACCCACACCGCGTATTGCGGCGGCGACATGAAGCGACTGCCGTCGACGTCCATGTGCAGCACACCATGCGCCGCGTATTCCAGCGTTCCCCAAGGATGGCGGTGCGGCGCGGCGAATTCGTGGGCGTTGAAATCGGCATAACGGAAGTACACCGCCGACGGCAGCTCGCTGAAATCCAGTAGATCGATGTGTTTACTGTTCATGCTGTCCGGTTTCAGAGGCAGGTTGTCCGGTTCGAAGTATAGGCCTGTATCCAGACAAGGGATAATTGCGCTTCATCAACGTACTGGTTTCAACTCATGCAATACGCGTTTCCGCTGCTGGCGATTTTTATCTGGGCCGGCAATACCGTGATCAACAAACTGGCGGTCGGGGCGATTTTCCCCGCCGAGATCGGTTTCTATCGCTGGCTGCTCGCCGGGTTGCTGTTCACCCCATTCATGCTCAAAGCGGTGATCGCGCACTGGCCGCAGATTCGTCCGAACCTGGGCAAGATTTTTGTCCTCGGTGTGCTGGGTATGGCGGTCTATCAGAGCCTCGCTTACTTTGCGGCGACCCTGACCACCGCGACCAACATGGGCATCATTTTGTCGCTGATGCCGTTGATGTCGCTGGCCATGGCAATCATCAGCCTCGGTCAACGTCTGACCGCCGGTGCGCTGGTCGGCGCGGTGCTGTCGTTTGCTGGCGTGCTGGTGGTGGTGTCGTCGGGCAGCCTTGGCGCGTTGCTGCAACACGGCCTGAACATGGGCGATGCGATGATGTTGATCGCGACGCTGGCTTACGCGATTTACAGCACGCTGCTGAAGAAATGGCAGCTGCGTTTGCCGCCGCTGGTGTTGCTGTATTTGCAGGTGCTGGTGGCGATTGTCGTGTTGTTTCCGCTGTATGTCGCTTCGCCGAAAACCGGTTTGACCCTGCAGAACATTCCGCTGGTGTTGTATGCGTGCCTGCTGGCGTCGATGGTTGCGCCGTTGGCGTGGATGCAGGCGGTGCAACGCCTGGGGCCGAGCCGGACGACATTGTTCTTTAATTTGCTGCCGCTGATTACTGCGCTGATTGCGGCGGTGGTGTTGAAGGAGCAGTTGGCGATGTATCACTTGGTGGGCGGATTGCTGACGTTGGCCGGGGTGATACTTTCTGAGCGTTGGACGACGGTATTGGGTCGCCAGCCCCGCATTGCCTGATGCCTATACCTTTGTGGCGAGGGGATTTATCCCCGATGGGTCGCGCAGCGGCCCCAAAAAAGCGGGGGCCGCTGCGCAGCCCATCGGGGATAAATC
>NZ_JASCPK010000171.1:0-11079 GCF_029959385.1 Pseudomonas sp. PS01303 | reverse complement strand
GCTCGCGATAGCGGTGTGTCAGCAGCAAATATTTCAACTGGCACACCGCTATCGCGAGCAGGCTCACTCCTACAAGGGGAATTGGGGTGTTTCGGCAAGTGGGGCTGTGAGGGCCGGCAGTGAAACCGCCAGCCCCGTCACAAATCCGCAGGGTCTGATTCGATCATCAAACCCGGTGGGGTTCAGGCGTCAGGCGCCTGATCTTTCGGTGCTTCGGTTGCATCAACTTCATCTTCTGTTGCCACTTCACCCTCAGGGTTCAGTGCTGCTTCTTCAGCGGTTTGCTTCTTGCGCTGAAGCTTTTCCTCTTTCTTCTGTTCCTTTGCCAAGTCGCGTTGACGTTTGGCGAAGGAGTAATTGGGTTTGGCCATGGGCGTTCCTCTAGGTCGAAGGTGAGGTTGAGCGGCGCGTATTCTGCCCTGTATCGACGTCCGAGGGTTAACCGGGTTTTTGATCGACCCACTTTGGCGTGACGGTCGGCTTCCAGTTATCCAGGGCATCGAGCAGCGTTTGCGGCGATTCGCTCACTTGCAGCATGTCACGGTGTGGCGCGCGAACGAAGCCTTCGCCGACGATGTGGTCAAGAAAAGCAGTGAGTTTGCTGTAAAAACCGTTCACTTCGAGCAGACCCAGCGGTTTGCCGTGATAGCCGAGCTGGCCCCAGGTCCAGACTTCAAACAATTCTTCCAGCGTGCCGAGGCCGCCGGGCAGGGCGATAAACGCATCGCTGAGCTCCGCCATCCGCGCCTTGCGCGCATGCATGCCGTCGACCACTTCCAGACGTGTCAGGCTTTTGTGACCGATTTCCTTGTCCATCAGGCTCTGCGGAATGATGCCGATCACTTCGCCACCAGCGGCCAGTGCGGCGTCGGCGACAATCCCCATCAAACCCACGGCGCCACCGCCGTAAACCAGCGTCAGCTTACGCTCGGCGAGCGCTCTGCCTAACGCAACGGCAGCTTCGGTGTAAGCCGGATCAGTACCGGCGTTGGCACCGCAAAATACACAAACGGATTTCAGAGACATGCTTTTCTCCTGGGTCAATCCGACACAGGGTAATGGCTGGCACGCCTCGATCCAAGGGCTAAACTTCGCGTTCCGGTGTTTCAAAGGTACCGCTGGCGCCACAGGCGTAGGCGGCGAGCAAACTGCACAACAGACCGTTAAAGAACATGACAGGCACTCCGTTTCAGTAGATGCGCCGATCATAGGGCGGGGCGGGAATTCTGGCCGTTAGATTGTGTCGATGAGTGTCATAGCCTGAAAGTTGTATACAATTTTTGACGCAAGTCATAGGAACTTGCGAAGATTTCAGGCAGTCTTTCCACCATTAGTGTTTTTGTTAACCCTGCCTTGGAGATTCACCATGTTTTCCAAAGTTGTTGCGGTATCCCTGCTGGCGCTGGCCAGCAGCCAATTGATGGCTGCCGAGTGCAAAACCACCGTTGACTCCACCGATCAGATGTCCTTCAACACCAAGGAAATCGTGATCGACAAGAGCTGCAAAACCTTCACCGTCGAACTGACCCACTCCGGCAGCCTGCCGAAGAACGTCATGGGCCATAACCTGGTGATCAGCAAAGAAGCTGACATGCAGCCAATCGCCACCGACGGCCTGGCCGCCGGCATCGACAAGAACTACCTGAAAGACGGCGACGCTCGCGTAATCGCCCACACCAAAATCATCGGCGCCAAAGAAACCGATTCGCTGACCTTCGACGTATCTAAGCTGGACGCCGCTGAAAAATACGGCTTCTTCTGCTCGTTCCCAGGCCACATCTCGATGATGAAAGGCACTGTGACGCTGAAATAATCTGCCGCTGAAGCTTTAAAAAACGCCGCTGCGAGGTTATCGCCGCGGCGTTTTTTTGTGGCTGGACTGGGTGTTTTTAGTGAAACATCAAGCATGGCCCACTGGTCGGAAAAGCATCAATACCTGTAACTTCTGACAGTAGACACAAATCTTGATCCTGAGTCTGATGGGTAAGCACTCGCATCACCGGGCGCATCCATTCCGAAAAAGGAGTTTTCGTATGACCGATCAAGAGAAATTTCCCCACCCGCGTACTTTGATTAGCTCGCTGGATAAAATCGCGAAAGTGAGCTCGACTCGAATTGAAAGCATCACCAATGGTAAGGGCGAGCCCATCGACAATGGTGGCGTAACCGATAATTCTGATTTGTCTTTCGTTGGATCGGCTCAACCAAGCCAGTACGCGCAAATTCTGGATAACGGAGTTGGGACGCACCCCGCCGTATGGGTGGACGATTACTGCCATTTCAGTGCCTTTTTTCCCGATGAGGCAGCGGGGGAGCATGCATATACCGTTCAAACAATGGATGGTCATAAGTCGGATGTCTGGCGTGTTTACATTGGCAAGGCCACGGAAGCAGACATTGATTGGGTTAACGATAGCAATGGCAATCCAATCGAAAGAGGCGGGTTCACACGTGATACCGAGTTGAACTTCGTTGGCTTTGGGAGGAGCCACACGGAAGTGAAACTTTTCGATAACGGGAATTATCTTCAAACGCTTGCAGTGGACGGTAACAGCCATTGGAGCGCCTTTGTTCAGCACTTGGTGACAGGGCTCCACCAGTTTACCGTGCTTGGGCCTGATGAAGTTTTATCCCGACCTTGGGTTATCGAGGTCAAAGAGTCAGCTCCGCTTGCGATCCAGTTCGTCATCGATTCAAATTTGAAGCTGCTTGGAAACCACGAAAAAACAACCGCTAAGACGGTGACGTTTGTTGGCACGGCAAATCCGAATGAAAAAGGGTTTCTCTCTGACTACGACAATGACGTGGCTTCGATCCATGCAGACTCCAATGGAGTTTTCACAGTGACGGCTTATGATTTGGCAGAGAAGGTTCATACCTTCAGGATCAAGTCTGATAATGGTCGATTATCCGACCCTTGGACTGTTCGAGTTGTCGCTTCCTGAATTCAACAGAGGTTATCGAGTCAATAAAAAAGCGTCCCTTGGGACGCTTTTTGCTTTCTGTAGGAGCTGCCGAAGGCTGCGATCTTTTGATCTGGTTTTGAAGATCAGGATCAAAAGATCGCAGCCTCGTTTCACTCGACAGCTCCTACAGGCTCCGCCGCGACTTATGGGGCGAATGGCATCACACGTTTGTGATGGGTTTTGTTGTAGGTGTCGACGATGATTTTGAAGGCTTCCTCGCGCACCGGCTCGCCGTGCAGAAACGCATCGATTTCGGCATACGTCACGCCATGCGACGCTTCGTCCGGTTTGCCCGGCGACAAATCTTCAAGATCCGCCGTCGGCACTTTCTCGACCAACGATTCCGGCGCGCCGAAGCTGCGGGCGATCGCGCGCACCTGATTTTTCACCAGACCGCTCAGCGGTGCCAGATCGCAGGCACCGTCGCCGAATTTGGTGAAGAAGCCCATCACCGCTTCCGCCGCGTGGTCGGTGCCGATCACCAGGCCGTGCGCTGCGCCGGCGATGGTGTATTGAGCGACCATGCGCATCCGCGCCTTGGTGTTGCCGAGCACGAAGTCCACCGATACTGCGTGTTTGCCTTCGAACGCGGCGACTTCACTGGCCAGCGACTTCACGGCTGGCCCAATGTTGACGGTGTGGCGTTCGTCCGGGGCGATGAAATCTACCGAGGCCTGGGCGTCGTGCTCGTCGAACTGGGTTTCGTACGGCAGGCGCACGGCGATGAATTTGTAGCTGTTATCGCCGGTCTGGTCGCGCAGTTCACGCATCGCGCGCTGGGCCAACAGGCCTGCGGTCAGCGAATCGACGCCACCGCTGATTCCGAGCACCAGCGTCTTGAGCCCGGAATTGACCAGACAATCCTGAATAAAGGCGATGCGCCGGGCGACTTCGGCCTGCTGGGCTTTGTAGTCAGCGAACGGCGGTTGCACTTTGAGCTGTTCAGCAATCTCACGCTGTACGGCTTGCATGAATTCACTCCTTGCTAGATGAACTGGAATCGGCAGGAACCTGGAACACGTGTCGCAAGTAGGCGACGAAATTCGGGTCTTTGCAGTGGGACTTGCCTGGCTCGTCGGAGATCTTCGCCACCGGTTGGCCGTTGCAGGCAGTCATTTTAAGCACGATGCTCATCGGTTCGACACCCGGAATGTCACAGGTGAGGTTGGTGCCAATGCCGAAGCTGACGTTGATCCGGCCGTGCAGCGCGCGGAAGATCTCCAGCGACTTGGGCAAGGTCAGGCTGTCGGAGAACACCAGCGTCTTGCTCATCGGGTCGATGCCGAGCTTGTGGTAATGCGCGATGCATTTTTCGCCCCACACCACCGGATCCCCGGAGTCGTGGCGTAAACCGTCGAACAGCTTGGCGAAGAACAGATCGAAATCGCCGAGAAACGCATCGGTGGTAATGCAGTCGGTGAGGGCGATCCCCAGCAAACCCCGGTACTCACGCACCCAACAGTCGAGCGCGGCGATCTGGCTGTCGATCAACCGTGGGCCGAGTTGCTGGTGGGCCATGATCCATTCGTGGGCCATGGTGCCCAGTGGTTTCATGTCGAGTTCGCGCGACAGGTGTACGTTGCTGGTGCCGACGAAACGCCCGGGGAAATCGTGCTTGAGCACGTTCACCACTTCTTCCTGCACACGGTAAGAAAACCGGCGGCGGGTGCCGAAATCGGCTACTTGCAGTTGCGACAATTCGTCGGCCGAGGCGTTGGCGGTCAGCCAGTCGAATTTGCGGTAGAGCTGCTCGCGCGCCTGTTCGAGCACGGTTTCGCGGTAGCGATAGCGGTTGCGCACTTCGCTGACGATCGCCAGCAGCGGCACTTCGTAGAGGATCACATGCAGCCACGGCCCGCGCAGGCGGATGAACAGCTCGCCGTTCTCGATGCCGGTGTGCACGTAGCGCAGGTTGAAGCGGAACAGACCGAGGAATCGCAGAAAATCCGGTTTCAGGAAAGAGATACGCTCAAGGAAATTCAGTTGATCGGCGCTCAGGCTCAGTTCGGCCAGACGCTCGATCTGATAGCGGATCTCGGCCAGGTACGGGCGCAGATCCTCGCTGTTGCGGCAACGGAATTCCCATTCGACTTCAACGTTGGGGTAGTTGTGCAGCACCGCCTGCATCATCGTCAGTTTGTAGAAGTCGGTGTCGAGCAGGTTCTGCACGATGCGATCGGCAAACACACTCTCGCTCATAAACGGTCTCCAGGTGCGCCGCGCTGTGGCGCGGTAAAAATCAATGGCGCTAGTGGCGCATATCAGTGGTGGGGATTGCCAGCGCTTTTTTGCTCTCGGGTGAAAGATCCTCTGAGGCCATGCATCTCAGTCCACAAAATTTAGCTATTTTCGGTTGCGCCTCAAGTGCAGCTTGAATGACTTGTTCGAGTTGTGCCCCGCTTTTTAAATAATCGGCCAGCAGGGAGTGTTTGGGTATCAGATTGATTTCAACTGCTTTAACCAAAGCAGCTCTGAGCATTTCTTGGGTTACGATTTTATACATGAATGACGCCTCCTTTGAAGGTGATCTGTTCCAGTGTGTCGACGCCGTCCTGAAGTAGCACGTACGCTGGAAGTATTAGTTTATAAAAATCAGAATCGTTGGTGCCCTTGAGGGTGACTAATGTGAAGGCCTCCAAAAGACCTGCGGAAGCGCGGATTCTGAAACAGGCATCTTCAAATAACTGATTGGGTGTGGCATGTGAGTCTATGAAGTATGTCGGCGTATCAGTTGCATTTGCTTTGAGGGGGTAAAAGCGATTCATGGATAAACTCCTTCTGTTTGTTCCGGGCGTGACGGCTCGAAGAAAGCAGGGTTCTTGAGATTTTATTTTTAGGTGGGTTTGATGTAGTAGCTGCAAAGCCATTAATTGATTTAATGACTTTGCATGTTCTGTTTAACGTTTGGCAGTCTGTTTACTGGTGCTCGAAGAAATAACGTTCTCGCTATGAGTGTTTATGTCTGGGCAGCTATATCCCGGCGGCCATGCCAAAAGATCGATATCCAGATCCGGGAATTTACTTGAGTCGAAAATGGGCTTCTTTATTCCGGCACGGCGTTGTTCGTCGTAGTCGCGCACAACACGCATGCTGATGTTGAAGAGCAAGAACATCGCTACCAGGTTGACAAGCGCGAGCAGTGTCATGGTGATGTCTGCAAAAGCCAGAACAGTGGACAGGTCTTCGACGGAGCCCCAGTACACTAATATCAATACCAGCGCACGGTACAAGAGCAGCGTCTTTCGAGGCTCACCCAAGATGAACCGCAAGCTGTTTTCTCCCAGGTAATAGTTGTAAAGCATCGCCGTGAATACGAAGAGCGCAAGCACGACGCTGATAAACATCCGTCCCCATTCCCCGACGACGGCGGCGAGCGAATTTTGTGCCAGCGCAATCCCGTCACCTTCAAATCCTGGTGTGTAGAAACCCGATAGCAAAATCAGTAGCGCTGTACACGTGCAGATTATGAATGTATCGATGAAGACACTCAGGGCTTGTACGACGCCTTGTGCAACCGGGTGGCCGATCTTCGCTACTGATGCGACATTGGGAGCGCTTCCCAGTCCTGCCTCGTTGGAGAACACTCCGCGTCTCACCCCCATGATGATTGCGCTGCCCACCAGCCCGCCAAAGGCCTGATCCAGCCCGAACGCGCTGTTGATAATGGTCATGAGCATCGCCGGAACCTGGTCGAACTGCAGAACCATTACGTAGGCCGTCACGCTGATGTAGGCGAGAACTTTAATAGGTACCAGAAGGTCAGCAACTGCCGCTATGCGCTTTATCCCGCCAATGAAAACGACCCCCAGCAACAGCGCAAGTCCGAGCCCTGACCAGATCGGCGCCACGCCAAACGCATCTTTTAGTGAATGCGATACCGCATGCGATTCGAGGCCGTTGATCGCAAACCCAAAAGTCACCAGCAATAGTACGGCTGCGATCATGCCGAGCCAGCGCTTGTCCAGACCGTGCTGGATGTACCAGGACGGGCCCCCTCGGTAGAGGCCTTTGCCATCGCTACGCTTATAGAGTTGTCCCAGCGTACATTCGAAGAAACTGCTCGACATACCCAGAAGAGCAGTCATCCACATCCAGAACACTGCGCCGGGCCCGCCCATGCTTACCGCGATCCCGACACCGACGATATTTCCCGTGCCGACTCGCCCGGCAAGGCTGAGCATAAGCGCCTGAAATGAACTCAAGTGATGGCTGTTGCCGCGCCAACTGCCGAGTAATACGCCAAACATATGGGGGAAATACCTCAACTGAACAAATCCGGATCGGACAGTGAAGTAGCTTCCTAAACCAAGCACTAAAGGTATTAGTACCTTACCTGACAGAAAGTCGTTGATGATGTCTAGCATTCCAAGCTCCTTGCTTTGTTAGTGCTGGCGAATTAATGGTGTCGCCAGTCCTGAAGCCTTTCAGGAGTCGTAATATCCAGCCATATTTCATCCGATGCAATTTCGCAAGTTGCTCAAATGTGATGCTGGTTGCTGCTATGGTGAGTTCTCCTGGGTTTCTTGCTGAGTGATTTATGTGTGAATTTTTTTCCGCAAACTTGAGGTTTCTGTGTAGTCACTACAGATCTGTCGCAGAGGTCTGTAGGAAGGTTCGTATTAATCGTGGGCAGTTTAATAAGTATCTTTGTGGGAATAGTATGCCCGCACCTTTTAACCTCAAGCGGATTTGCGATTTTTTTGGTGTGGAAGAATTTGAAATGCGCCTGCCAAGCGAGCAGTTCAATGCATTGATTGGCGTAAAAACCAGCAAAGCCAGGCTCTTCGATGAAGAAACAGTCTCACAAAGAGTTTTGAAACACCTGCGCAAACAATCCTCACCAGAACTGAAGGCTCACACGGGGTATTACCACGAGTACTACCATGCGATGACTGAACCGGGTTCCATTCTGTGTTCGCTTGTGCATGTGCGGGAAGAAGGCGATGACATAGTGTATGAGCGAAATGAGCAGTTACAGATGTCTGGGGTAGAAGGTGGGTTTGAACGATATCGATATAAAGGTGTTGCTTATTACCTGCGAGATCGCCTTTTTTTCGTAGATTATGAATCGCTGACTTCAAACGAAATCAGTCAAACTATTCTCATCCCAAGTTTCAAAAGCTGCATTACACGGTTAAATGGATTGAAGCTTGGCGTTTCGGCTGCTGATCATCGCGCGCCTTCCTGTTCAAGGGTGGTCTGGGAATATTTGGGGCAGGAAATTGATCGGTCCGCAGCCTATCGTCGTGTCCGGTTGTACAACCCTGATGATTGCGCCATTGATGCCGATCTGCGTGCGCGTCTCGCCCAGGCTCAGGTTGTGGATGGCCTGTTTGTGATCGTATGACAAATTTTCGTAGGAGCTGCCGAAGGCTGCGATCTTTTGATGTTGGTTTTGAAGATCAAAAGATCGCAGCCTTCGGCAACTCCTACAGGGGATTGTCAATCTGCTCGAGCATCCATTTGACGAAATCCCGCACCTTGGGCACTTCCGCCGCGTGCTCCGGGTACGCCAGATAGTACGCGTCAGTACTCGGCATCGCATGCTGCCAGGGAATGACCAGTTTGCCGTCGGCCAATTCCTCTTCCACCAGAAACCTTGGCAACAGCGCCACGCCACAACCCACCTGTGCGGCGCGAATGCACATATAAAAGGTCTCAAAACGTGGGCCGTGATAGCTGTGTTCGGTCTGGTAGCCCTGACTGTCGAACCAGTCGTGCCACGCCTGTGGGCGCGAGGCGTTTTGCAGCAAGACCAGATCGGTGAGTTGCGTCGGATCAGTGAACGGTTTCTCCGGCAGACTGCTCGGCGCGCACACCGGCACCAGTTCTTCGCTGAACAACTTCAGGCATTCAGTGCCCGGTCGCGAGCCTTGACCGTAATAGAAAGCCAGATCACTGCGCCCTTGCAGCAAATCATCGGCCTCTTGCTCGTTGCACAAATCCAGATGAATTGACGGATGGCGCAAACGCCAGCCTTTCAGGCGTGGCACCAGCCAACGCGCGCCGAAGGTCGACGGGGTCGATACGCGTAGGACTTCGGTCTCGCCGCCGTAGGAACGCAGGTAATGCGTCGACATCTCCACCTGCGTGAGGATTTTTCGTACTTCCACCAAGTACAAATCCCCGGCCGGGGTCATCTGCAAACGTCGGCGCACGCGGAGGAACAACAAGTGTTGTAACAATTCCTCAAGCTGCGCGACCTGCTTGCTCACCGCACTCTGGGTCAGGTTCAGTTCCTCGGCGGCACGGGTGAAGCTCAGGTGCCGGGTCACGGCCTCGAAGCATTGCAGGGCGGTGATCGAGGGCAAGTGGCGTTTGTTCAGCATGGCCGATCCTTTTCTTGTCTTTCTATGCTCAGCATGAATAAACGGAATGATATCTCGCGTAAAGGTCGTTTGTTGCCTCGCCATTGTGAAGCTACAACTAATGGCCTGCCCGGTCGTGAAATGGCGACCGCACACATTCAGTTTTTTGCTTGAGGAGTGACCCATGGTTGCCGCATTGCTTGATCGTCTTGGTGTGAACCCGGCCCTTTATCAGAACGGCAAAGTGCCGGTGCACTCGCCGATCGACGGCAGCCGCATTGCCGCCGTGAACTGGGAAGGCCCGGCCGAAGTCGAGCAGCACATCAGTCGCGCAGATCATGCGTTCGAGCAATGGCGCAAGATTCCGGCTCCGCGTCGCGGCGAGCTGGTACGTCAGTTCGGCGAAGTGTTGCGTGAATACAAGGCTGATCTCGGCGAACTGGTTTCGTGGGAGGCGGGCAAGATCACCCAGGAAGGTTTGGGTGAAGTGCAGGAGATGATCGACATCTGCGATTTCGCCGTCGGCCTGTCTCGTCAGTTGTACGGTTTGACCATTGCCTCCGAGCGTCCGGGCCACCACATGCGTGAAACCTGGCATCCGCTGGGCGTGGTCGGTGTGATCAGCGCGTTCAACTTCCCGGTTGCAGTCTGGGCGTGGAACACCACGCTGGCGCTGGTCTGCGGCAACCCGGTGGTGTGGAAGCCGTCGGAGAAAACCCCGCTGACCGCACTGGCCTGCCAAGCGCTGTTCGACCGTGTGGTGAAGAATTTTACCGATGCACCGGCGAATCTTTGCCAAGTGATCATCGGTGGTCGCGATGCCGGCGAAGCGTTGGTCGATGACCCGCGTGTCGCCCTGATCAGCGCCACCGGCAGCACGCGCATGGGCCGCGAAGTGGCGCCGAAAGTCGCCGCGCGTTTTGCCCGCAGCATTCTGGAGTTGGGCGGCAACAACGCGATGATCCTCGGCCCAAGCGCCGATCTCGACATGGCGGTGCGCGCGATTCTGTTCAGCGCCGTCGGTACCGCCGGCCAGCGTTGCACCACGTTGCGTCGCTTGATCGCCCATGAGTCGGTCAAAGAAGAAATCGTCACCCGCCTGAAAGCCGCGTACTCGAAAGTGCGCATCGGCCATCCGCTGGAAGGCAATCTGGTCGGCCCGTTGATCGACAAGCGCAGCTTCGAAAACATGCAGGACGCGCTGGAGCAGGCGTTGAGTGAGGGCGGTCGGGTGTTTGGCGGCAAGCGCCAATTGGAAGATCAGTTCCCGAATGCTTACTACGTGTCGCCGGCGATTGTTGAAATGCCGGAGCAGAGCGATGTGGTGTGCAGCGAAACCTTCGCGCCGATTCTGTACGTGGTTGGTTACAAAGATTTCCAGGAAGCACTGCGCCTGAACAACGCGGTGCCGCAAGGGTTGTCGTCGTGCATCTTCACCACTGATGTGCGTGAGGCTGAGCAATTCATGTCGGCGGTGGGCAGTGATTGCGGGATCGCCAACGTCAACATCGGTCCGAGCGGTGCGGAGATTGGTGGTGCGTTTGGTGGTGAGAAGGAGACCGGCGGTGGTCGTGAATCGGGTTCGGATGCCTGGCGCGGGTACATGCGCCGCCAGACCAACACCGTGAACTATTCGCTGGAGTTGCCGCTGGCGCAGGGCATTACCTTCGACTGATTGATGAAATCTCCCCTGTTGGAGTGAACCCTTGTGGCGAGGGGATTTATCCCCGTTGGGCTGCGCAGCGGCCCTGAAAATCTAAAAGCGACGACTGCTTCGCAGCCGAACGGGGATAAATCCCCTCGCC
>NZ_JASCPK010000170.1:0-11106 GCF_029959385.1 Pseudomonas sp. PS01303 | reverse complement strand
CCTGCTGGCGAAGGCGTCATGTCAGTCACCATCAATGTTGAATAATCGCCCGCTTTCGCGAGCAGGCTCGCTCCCACAGGGGATGTGCGTCAGGGCTGGATCAGATGTCGTAGCCCAGATTCGGCGCCAGCCAGCGTTCGGTCACGCTCAGTTCCTGACCTTTGCGCGAGGTGTAGCTGGCGATCTGATCCTTATCGACCTTGCCCACCGCGAAGTACTGCGCCTGCGGATGGGCGAAGTACCAGCCGCTGACCGCTGCCGCCGGGAACATCGCGTAGTGCTCGGTGAGGAACACGCCGCTGCGGCCGGCACGCATTTCTTCGGCTTCCGGGTCGAGCAGGGCAAACAGCGCGGCTTTCTCGGTGTGATCCGGGCAGGCCGGGTAGCCCGGGGCAGGGCGGATGCCGCTGTATTGCTCTTTGATCAGCGCTTCGTTGTCGAGGGTTTCGTCCTTGGCATAACCCCAGTGCTCTTTACGCACTTGCTGGTGCAGCCATTCGGCGCAGGCTTCGGCCAAACGGTCGGCAAGGGCTTTGACCATGATCGAGTTGTAGTCGTCGCCAGCGTCCTGATAGGCCTTGGCCACTTCTTCGGCGCCGATGCCGGCGGTGGTTATGAAACCACCGACGTAGTCGGTCACTTCGCTGTCTTTCGGTGCAACGAAGTCGGCCAATGAGAAATTTGGTTTGCCGTCGGTCTTGATGATCTGCTGGCGCAAGTGATGCAGTTTGGCTAATGGCTGGCCGTCATCGCCGTACAGTTCGATGTCGTCGTCATGCACCTGATTGGCCGGCCAGAAACCGAACACTGCGCGAGCGCTGATCAGTTTCTCGTCGATCAGTTTGGCGAGCATTTCCTGCGCGTCTTTGTACAGCGAAGTCGCGGCTTCACCGACCACCTCGTCTTCGAGGATGCGCGGGAATTTGCCAGCCAGATCCCAGGAGATAAAGAACGGCGTCCAGTCAATGTATTCGGCGAGGACTTTCAGGTCGATGTTGTCCAGAACCTTGCTGCCAGTAAAGGTTGGTTTAACGGGCTGGTATGTCGCCCAGTCAAACTGCGGCTTCTTGGCGACGGCCGCTGCGTAGCTCAAACGCTCGGTGCGGGCGCTGCGGTTGGCGGTGCGCTCACGTACATCGACGTATTCCAGACGGGTCTTCTCGACGAAACCGGCCTTCAGTTCTTTCGACAGCAACTGCGTCGCCACGCCGACCGCGCGGGAAGCGTCGGTCACGTAGACTACGGCATCGTTGCTGTACTTCGGCTCGATTTTCACCGCGGTGTGCGCTTTGGACGTGGTCGCGCCACCGATCATCAGCGGCAGATGGAAATCCTGACGCTGCATTTCGCGCGCAACGTGCACCATTTCATCCAGCGACGGCGTGATCAGACCAGAGAGGCCGATGATGTCGCACTTCTGCTCTTTGGCCACCTGCAGAATCTTCTCGGCCGGCACCATCACGCCGAGGTCGACGATGTCGTAGCCGTTGCAACCGAGCACCACGCCAACAATGTTCTTGCCGATGTCATGCACGTCGCCCTTGACGGTGGCCATGAGGATCTTGCCCTTGGCTTCCGGTTTGTCGCCTTTTTCCAGTTCGATGAACGGGATCAAGTGAGCCACGGCCTGTTTCATCACGCGGGCGGATTTCACCACTTGCGGGAGGAACATTTTGCCGGCGCCGAACAGGTCGCCAACGATGTTCATGCCCGACATCAGCGGGCCTTCGATCACTTCGATCGGGCGGGCGAACGACTGACGCGATTCTTCGGTGTCTTCAACAATGTGCGTGGTGATGCCTTTGACCAGCGCATGCTCCAGACGTTTGTTGACCTCCCAGCTGCGCCACTCTTCGGTCTCGGCTTCCTTGACGCTGCCGTCGCCCTTGTACTTGTCGGCGATGGCGAGGAGGGCGTCGGTGCCGTTTGGCGTGCGGTTGAGCACCACGTCTTCAACGGCGTCGCGCAGCTCTTGCGGGATCTGGTCGTAGATCTCCAGTTGGCCAGCGTTGACGATGCCCATGGTCAGGCCGGCGCGGATCGCGTAGAGCAGGAACACCGAATGAATCGCCTCGCGCACCGGGTTGTTGCCACGGAACGAGAACGACACGTTGGACACACCGCCCGAGGTCAGCGCATACGGCAGTTCATCGCGGATGTAGGCACAGGCGTTGATGAAGTCGACAGCGTAGTTGTTGTGTTCTTCGATGCCGGTGGCGACGGCGAAAATGTTCGGGTCGAAGATGATGTCTTCCGGCGGGAAGCCGACTTCGTTGACCAGAATGTCGTAGGAGCGTTTGCAGATTTCTTTCTTGCGCGCTTCGGTGTCGGCCTGGCCGGCTTCGTCGAACGCCATCACCACCACGGCGGCGCCGTAGCGCTTGCACAGCTTGGCGTGATGGATGAACTGCTCGACGCCTTCTTTCATGCTGATCGAGTTGACGATGCCCTTGCCCTGAATGCACTTCAGACCGGCTTCGATCACTTCCCATTTCGACGAGTCGATCATGATCGGTACGCGCGAGATGTCCGGTTCACCGGCGATCAGATTGAGGAAGGTCACCATGGCCTTCTTCGAATCGAGCATCCCTTCGTCCATGTTGATGTCGATCACCTGCGCGCCTGCCTCGACCTGTTGCAGGGCGACTTCCAGCGCTTCGGTGTAGTTGTCTTCACGGATCAGCCGGGCGAATTTCGCCGAACCGGTGATGTTGGTGCGCTCGCCGACGTTAACGAACAGCGAGCTGCGATCGATGGTGAACGGCTCCAGACCCGAGAGGCGGCATGCCTTAGGGATGTCCGGAATCTGACGCGGCGCGTAACCGGCCACAGCTTTAGCGATGGCTTCGATGTGCCCCGGCGTGGTGCCGCAGCAACCGCCGACGATGTTGAGGAAACCGCTCTGGGCGAATTCTTCGATGACCTTGGCGGTTTCCGACGGCAGTTCGTCGTACTCGCCGAATTCGTTCGGCAGGCCGGCGTTCGGGTGCGCGGAAACGTGGGTGCTGGCCTTGTTCGACAGCTCTTCCAGGTACGGACGCAATTCGCTGGCGCCGAGTGCGCAGTTGAGGCCGACGGAAATTGGCTTGGCGTGCGCCACCGAGTTCCAGAACGCTTCAGTGGTCTGGCCCGACAGGGTGCGGCCGGAGGCGTCGGTGATGGTGCCGGAAATCATGATCGGCAGTTCGATGTGCAGCTCTTCGAACACGCCTTGCACGGCGAAGATCGCCGCTTTGGCGTTGAGGGTGTCGAAAATGGTTTCGATCAGGATCAGGTCGGCGCCGCCCTCGATCAGGCCTTTGGTGGCTTCGGTGTAGTTTTCCACCAATTCATCAAAGGTGACGTTGCGATAGCCCGGGTTGTTGACGTCTGGCGACAGCGAGCAGGTGCGGCTGGTCGGGCCGAGTACGCCGGCAACGAAACGCGGCTTTTCCGGGTTTTCGGCAGTCTTGGCGTCAGCGATCTTGCGCGCCAGTCGTGCGCCTTCTACGTTTAACTCGTAGGCCAGCTCTTCCATGCCGTAGTCGGCCATGGAAATACGCGTGGCGTTGAAGGTGTTGGTTTCGAGAATGTCGGCGCCGGCATCCAGATAGGCTTTTTCGATGCCACCGATCACGTCAGGGCGGGTCAGCACCAACAGGTCGTTGTTGCCTTTGACGTCGCTCGGCCAGTCGGCGAAGCGTTTGCCGCGATAGTCCTGCTCTTCGAGCTTATAGCTCTGGATCATCGTGCCCATGCCGCCGTCGAGTATCAGGATGCGCTCTTTGAGAGCTTGCTTGAGAGCTTGAAGGCGGACGCTGCGATCGGACATTTGGACTACTCGGAAAGACCATTACGAAGGAGCGGGATCATAACAAACCTGTGCGGTTTTAGAGCATGTGGCGCTTTTGCATGAATATCGCTCATGTTGGGACGGACGTCATAATGTAGAATCGCGGCGTTTTTTTATAAAATCGGGATCAGCAGCATGTCTTACCGCGTCATGGGTTTTGTGTTGCTGTTTCTCAGCTGGGGCGCCGTGGCGCAAGAGCCAGCGGCTGCACCTGCCATTTCCCCATCTATTTCCTACACCCGCGACATCCAGCCAATCTTCACCGAGAAGTGCGTGGCCTGCCATGCGTGCTACGACTCCGCCTGCCAGCTCAACCTTGGCAGTGGCGAAGGCGCGGCCCGTGGCGCGAGCAAAATGCCGGTGTATGACGGCGAGCGCACTAAAGCGGCGCCGACCACCCGATTGTTTTATGACGCCTTCGGCAAACGTGCCTGGCAGCAGAAAGACTTCTATTCGGTACTCGATGCGCAGGGCAGCCAAGCGGCGCTGATGGCGCGGATGCTCGAGCTGGGGCACAAGACGCCGCTGACGCCTAACGCCAAGTTGCCCGAAGACATCGTTCTGGGGTTAAACCGCGCAAATCAATGCGCAATGCCTGCCGAATTTGAAGGCTACGCCGGTGCTCACCCGAAAGAGGGCATGCCGCTGGCGGTCACTGGCCTGACCGATCAGCAATACCAGACGTTGCAGCGCTGGCTCGCCTCCGGTGCGCCGATTGACGAACAAGGTCTGGCGCCGAGCGCCAAGGAATCCCTGCAAATCGTTCAGTGGGAAAACCTCCTCAACGCTCCCGGCGCCCGCGAAAGCCTGGTCGGCCGTTGGCTCTACGAACATTTGTTCCTCGCGCACCTTTATTTCAAGGACGGCGAGCCGGGGCATTTCTTCCAGTGGGTGCGTTCGCGCACGCCGACGGGTCAACCGATCGACCTGATCGCCACCCGCCGCCCGAACGACGATCCGGGCACGCAGGTGTATTACCGCTTGTGGCCGGTGCAAGGGGTGATCGTGCACAAAACCCACATCACCTACCCGCTGAGCGCGGCGAAAATGGCGCGGGTGAAAAGCCTGTTCTACAGCGGCAACTGGCAGGTCAACGCCTTGCCCGGTTATGGGCCGAACAGCCGTGCCAATCCATTCGCTACGTTCGAAGCGATTCCGGCACAGGCGCGTTATCAGTTCATGCTCGATAACGCCGAGTACTTTGTCCGCACCTTTATTCGCGGCCCGGTGTGCCGTGGGCAGATCGCGACGGACGTGATCCGCGACAACTTCTGGGCGCTGTTCCAGGCCCCGGAGCACGACCTGTACATCACCGACCCGAACTATCGCGGCCAGGCCACGCCGTTGCTGGCGATGCCGGGGCAGAACGACGACGTCGGCAGCGTGCTGACCCTGTGGCACAACTACCGCGACAAACGGAATGAATACGAGGCCCTGCGTCGTGACAGCTATGCCGAAGTCCCTGCGCCGAGCTGGTCGACGCTGTGGGCCGGCAACGACAACGCGTTGCTGAGTATCTTCCGCCACTTCGACAGTGCTTCGGTGACCAAAGGCCTGATCGGCGAAGTGCCGCAAACCATGTGGTTGTTCGACTATCCGCTGCTGGAGCGCACTTATTACCAGTTGGCGGTCAACTTCGATGTGTTCGGCAACGTCTCCCATCAGGCGCAAACCCGCCTGTATTTCGACCTGATCCGCAACGGCGCCGAGCAGAACTTCCTGCGCTTGATGCCCGCCGATTCCCGCGAGGACTACCTCGATGATTGGTACCAGAGCAGCGGTCAGTTCAAGATGTGGCTGGATTACGAGTCGATCGACGACGACAAACCGACCGCGCTGAAACTCAACGAAAAAGATCCGAAATACGACTTCGCCATGCAATTGTTGGCGCGTTACGGCGACCTGAATGCGCGGCCTGACCAGATCAACCGTTGCGACAACGCCTATTGCTCGCGGCCGAATATCGACCCGGCGCTGCAAAATGCCGAACAGGCGCTGAGTCGCCTGACCTCGCGGCCAGCGGCTGGTTTGAAGGTGATCGACCAGTTGCCGGAAGCGACCATGCTGCGCATTGAAACGGCCAGCGGCAAACGCGAGGTTTACAGCTTGCTGCGCAACCGTGCGCATAGCAATGTGGCGTTCCTCACCGGGGAATCGCTGCGTTATCAGCCGGGGCTGGACACGTTGACCATTTATCCCGGCGTACTGAGCAGCTATCCGAATTTCATCTTCAACATCCCGGCTGATCAGGTGCCGGCGTTTGTCGATGCCATGGACAGTGCCAGGGATCAGGCGCAATTTGAGAAAATCGTCGAGCGCTGGGGGATTCGCCGCAGTCATCCGCAGTTCTGGTTCTATTTCCATGATCTGAGCCGCTACATCCACGAAACCGACCCGGTGGAAGAGGGCGTGCTCGATATGAACCGGTACGAGAATCTTTGATCTTTTAAGCCGAGCCTGCTGTCCCACCCATAAGCAACACCACAAACCCTTGTAGGAGCTGAGCTTGCTCGCGAAGGCACCGGCACATTCAACAATGATGTTGACTGAACCACCGCTTTCGCGAGCAAACTCAGTTCCTACAAGGGATTGAAGGTGGATTTGAGGGTGTGGACGGGAGCCGGTGATGTTGATTTCAGTGCAAGCCCTGCGTGCGCTGGCCGCGTGGACGGTGGTCTGCCACCATTTCATGCAGATTTTCTTCGACTTCGAAGCGCGCGGGCCGATTGGGCAGTGGTTCATCGACAAAGGCGCGGTGGGCGTCGATGTGTTCTTTGTCATCAGTGGTCTGGTGATCTTCCTTTCCACCGAAAATAAGCCGCTGCCGCCCGCGCGGTTTCTGCTCTATCGCCTGTTTCGCATCGTCCCGGCGTATTGGCTGTACACGGCGCTAATGGCGTTGTTGGTGGTGTTCGCCCAGCCGTTGCTGCCCGATCAAACCGTGGATTGGGGGCATTTTTTACTGTCGTTGCTGTTCATTCCGACTGAAAATCCCGGCGGCTACGGAATCTACCCGACGCTCAATGTCGGCTGGACGCTGAATTACGAAATGCTCTTCTACGTGCTGTTTGCCTGGGCGCTGCTGTTTCGCTTGCAGGTGCGTCTGCTGGTGGTCGCGGCGCTGCTGTTTGCGGTGAGTCAGGCGTGGACGGGGTTTGGCTGGATCAGCGAATTTTATCGCTCGGACATCGTTTACGAGTTTCTGCTGGGGATTGGCATCGGCATGCTCCATCGTCGCGGCTGGATCGGCGCCGGTTTATGGCTGCCGCTGGCCGGGATAGTCGCGGCGTTGCTGGCGATTTATCACTTGGCGCCGGCGCCACGGCTGCTCAATTGGGGCGTGCCGAGTGCGGTGCTGGTGATGTCGTGCATGGCGCTGGAGCGTTATGTCGAGCGCAGCCGCTTGCTGAAATTGCTCGGTGACTGCTCGTATTCGGTGTACTTGATGCACGTGCTGGTGCTCTCGGCGGGCGGTTTCATCGCGCGGCGCTATGGGGTCAACCCGTATTTGATGTTCGTCGTCTGTGCGCTGGCGATCGGTGTGGGTTCGTGGTTGAGCTACGAATGGGTGGAAAAACGCAGTTACCGCTGGCTCAAGGCGCGGGTCGATGGCGAGCCCGACGAGAATCTTTCCCGACAAAAATACTAGGACTTTGTCCGGCGCAACGATTGGCGTAAACTGCGCCCAAGCCTGCGAGGAGTTTCCATGACCGCTATTACCATTACCGACGCCGCCCACGATTACCTGGCTGATCTGCTCTCCAAGCAGAACACCCCGGGCATCGGCATCCGCGTCTTCATCACCCAGCCTGGCACCCAGTACGCCGAAACCTGCATTGCCTACTGCAAGCCGGGCGAAGAAAAACCTGAAGACACCGCGCTGGGGCTGAAAAGCTTCACCGCGTATATCGACCACTTCAGCGAAGCGTTCCTTGACGACGCTGTTGTCGACTACGCCACCGACCGCATGGGTGGCCAACTGACCATCAAGGCGCCGAACGCCAAAGTGCCGATGGTCAACGCCGACAGCCCGGTCAACGAGCGCATCAACTACTACCTGCAAACCGAAATCAACCCGGGGCTGGCCAGCCACGGCGGTCAGGTCAGCCTGATCGATGTGGTTGAAGACGGCATCGCCGTTCTGCAATTCGGCGGCGGCTGCCAGGGCTGCGGCCAGGCGGACGTAACGTTGAAGGAAGGCATTGAGCGCACTTTGCTTGAGCGTATTCCGGAGCTGAAAGGCGTTCGTGACGTGACCGACCACACGCAGAAAGAAAACGCCTACTACTAAGTGGTGTTCGCTGCGGACAAGAAAAACGGCGCTGTGGCGAGGGGATTTATCCCCGATGAACTGCGCAGCAGTTCCAATTCAGGCAATGCATTTTCCCGTGATGAATGCATTGTCTGAAGCCACAGAATCAAAAGATCGCAGCCTTCGCCAGCTCCTACATTGGAATGTGTTTCCCTGTAGGAGCTGCCGAAGGCTGCGATCTTTTGCTTTCAGGGCCTGTAAAGGTGTGCATGCCCGGCGCGATACAACGATGACTCGCTAAACACCTCACTCCCCAACACCCGACCCACCAGAATCAACGCCGTACGCCGAAACCCTTTCGCTTCAACCTTCTCGGCAATGTCCGCCAGCGTCCCCACCACCCAGTCCTGATCCGGCCACGTCGCCCGGTGAATCACCGCAATCGGGCAGTCCGCGCCGTAATGCGGCAGCAACTCCAGCAGAATCTTCGGCAAATGATTAACGCCCAGATGAATCGCCATGGTCGCCCCATGCTGTGCCAGACTGCCCAGCTCCTCACCCACCGGCATCGCGGTTTTATCGGCATAGCGGGTCAGAATCACGCTTTGCGAGACATCCGGCAGGGTCAGTTCCGCCCCCAGCAACGCCGCACACGCCGCCGTTGCCGTCACGCCGGGAACGATCTCAAACGGAATATTCAGCTCGCGCAGATAACGAATCTGCTCACCAATCGCGCCATACAGACTCGGATCGCCGGAATGCACCCGCGCCACATCCTGACCGTTCGCGTGCGCGGTTTTGATCAGTTCGATGATCTGTTCCAGATGCAATTCGGCGCTGTTGACCACTGTTTCAGCCTGATGACCATCCAGCACTGCCGCCGGTACCAGCGAGCCTGCATAAATGATCACCGGGCAGCTGCGAATCAGCCGCTGGCCTTTGACGGTGATCAGTTCCGGGTCGCCGGGGCCGGCGCCGATGAAGTAGACGGTCATCGCTAAATCCTGTGAAAAAGGGGCACGGCCAACACTTCAGATGAAGATTGCTCATGATCGATGGCGGGGATTATCGGGAATTTAGGCAGCGCCGGCCAATGCGAAGGTGGCCTGAGCGTATTTTTGTCGGGAAATCAGCAGTTTTGCCGGTGCCTGAATCAACTGTTCGGCGAGGGCCAGCGCGGCACTTTCGGCGACGCCGTAGCAACCGGTGCGCTCGTAAGCAATCTCGGAACGGTGGCTGAGGCGTTCCTGATAACTGGCCAGTTCTTCGCTGCTGAAGTACAGCAGCGGCAGCGCCAGTTGCGCGGCGAGCTCTTGCAAACCGGGCTCGTCGCGCTTCAGGTCGATGCTGGCCAAGGCCTTGATCGCCTGCAACTCAATGCGATGCGCCTGTAACGCCTGATCAAGTAACGCGCGCAGCGTACTGACGGGGCAGCCGCGCTGGCAACCCAGACCGACCACGAAGGTCGGCGCTGCGCTGTCATTCGTCATGCGTGGTATTGGCCATCGCTTTTGCGGCGGAACAACCAGGCGCTGATCAGGCCCAAGGCCAGCCAGAACGCGACGTTGGTCAGCTGCGAAGCGATTTTGAACTGCGCTTCCAATGCTTCAGGAGCGAGCATCGAATGCACTTCCGGCTGCGGCGCGCCGATCACGTGCGGCACGGCGAGGATCGCCACACCGAGAACTTTCATCAGCCAGTGACGGCTGAACGCGATCAACGACAGGCCGACAGCGGTCGACGCGGCCGTGCCGATCCACCACATCTGTCGCGAAGCCAGATCAGCCGCCGCGGTACCCGGCAACTCAGGCGGCAGACCCAAGGTCGGCGCGAGGACAAACGTGGCGTAACCGGCCAGACCCCAGAGCAGGCCTTGCGAAGTTTTGGTGGGCGCACGGAGGGTGTAGAGACCGGCGAGCATCAGGGCGAAACCGACGGCGACGACCAGATTGCCACCGGTGGTCGAAACCACGCGCTGCCAGCCGGGCTCCGGCTCCCAGGCTTCGGCGTCGTGGGTGTGGCCGGCCATGGCGCCTTCGGCGTGTTCATGCACGGCGACGGGTTCGGATTTTTCGAAAGTTTCCGCTTGAAGAATCAGTGGCGAGACCCAGAAGCTTTGCAGCAGGGTGAGGAGCAGGGCAGCCAGAAGCCCGGTAAAACCTGCGGTTTGCGCAATACGCTTGATCATGTCGGCAGGTCTCAGTGGCACGGGAACGCGGCGCTGTGGCGGGTATCGTGGGCGGCGTTGTGTACCGCTTCGATGTGCGAGAAACCGGCGAAGTAGACCAGGCCGGCGCCGAGGATCGACGCGAAGATCGCGGCGGTCAGGCGTTGGCTCAGTGTGGCGGTGCTGGCGATTTTGTCCGTGTTGCTGCCGGTGCTGCTGATGATCGACATGGCGCTTCCCTCTGGAGTGTCAGTGGGTGATTTGAGCGCATGAAAACCCCTGCGGGTCGGGCTCGCAGAGGTTCGAACAGCGCCCGCCCACCGCGGGTTTGTTATGTTCAGCTGCGCACGAGGTGCGCGCTGTGTGTTAAGGGCCGGTCTCCGGGCTCACGAGGGGTTGGCGTCAGGCCGACCTGCAAGCGTCTCCTTCCCATGCTTTTGGGCACAGTGGTTTTGACGCTTCGCTCGCTTACCGTTGCGGGGGCAGCACCGGACTGACATGGCTTGAGTAAAGCACATGATTCACCGGTTTCCCGTTTCACCCTGTGAAGGGCACCCGTAACAAGTTGTGTAGGAGAGCATGGGGTTGGGTTTTTAGTCAATTTTTTGGGGTGGATCCGTTGCTGCGGGTGTGGCTGGTTATGGTTCCGCCCTTACGGCGGGTCACTTTTGGCAAACGCCCCAAAAGTAACCAAAAGGTCTGTGCCCTGACGTTCGGCCCTCGCTGTGGCTCGGGTTCCTTCGCTCCGGGATTGATCCGGGGGGCAGCGCCTACGGTTTGCTTCGCTGCACCTCCTCTCGCTGTGTTTGGCTGCGCCAAACGGTCGCTGCGCTCCCACCCCCGGATCAATCCCTC